>CALURE010000147.1 GCA_944323095.1 Candidatus Gastranaerophilales bacterium | reverse complement strand
CAAAACAAATATTCTGAAATAAAACTAAACCTAAAATAATCCCTAAAATCTTTTTCATGTTAATATAATAGCACAAAATATTTGTAATACTTACATTAATCATTTGCCATACTGAACGATGAAGTGGATCAGTACTTCAGTGTTTCAAACAGATCCTGAAATAAGTTCAGGATGACAAAAAGAAACTTAATTTTGTACAAAGGAGTAATTTATATGAAAAAATTTTCATTCGTTTTTGCTTTAATTGCATTTTTCTGTTTAGGAGTACAGGTTTTTGAAATTTTTAATTCTAATCAACCTTATAATTGTTCACTTGCAGCTAGAGGGTGCTGCTCCCGTCATGGCGGAGTTTGCGGCTGTTCCGGCGGGCGGGCAAAATGCTGCGATGGGACATTAAGCCCGACTTGTCAGTGTTTTATGGATGAAAATAAAGGTTTGCAGTTGTAATTTGCAAATTATATATGTTATAATAATTTCGACACAGCATCAGGGGAAATTTTATGATGAGCCAAACGAAAAAGTTATCAATAGCATTCTACTGGCATATGCATCAGCCTGTCTATCAGCTTTCTCCCGAAGGAGATTTTTTAATGCCGTGGGTAAGGCTTCACGCTGTTAAAGATTACCTTGACATGGTCTTAATCCTTGATAAGTTTAAAAATATAAAGCTAAATTTTAATCTTGTACCGGTATTGCTTGACGCACTGGTTGATTACGGACAGAATAACATGCATGATATTCATTCCAGATTAACCGTTACCGATGTCAATGATTTAACTGATGATGATAAGCAATTTATAATAAACAACTTTTTTGATGCCAATTTTCATTCAATGATATTGCCTGATAAAGAATATAACAGACTTTATCAAAAGTATCAATCAACATTTGAAAACGATATTTCAATATTTTCATTACAGGAATATTCAGATTTAATGGCACTGTTTAATCTTGCTTGGTTCGATCCCGTTTATAAAAATAAATATCCTGACTTAAAAAAACTTATCAAAAAAGGCAAAAATTACACTCTTGATGACAGAATTAAAATCATAGAAATTCAAAGAGATATAATAAGAAAAATTATCCCGACTTACAAACAATTTATGGAAAAAGGGAAAATAGAGATTACCACAAGCCCCTATTACCATCCGATTCTGCCAATCCTGCTTGATATAAAAAGCATAAAAAAATCTGCTGACAGTACACTCCCTTCAAATTTAAAAATGGAACTTGATGCAAGAATACAGACAGAAATGGCAATTAACCGCATAGAAGAATTATTCGGTAAAAAACCGCAAGGTATATGGCCGTCCGAACACTGTATTAATTCTAAAGTGCTTAATATGCTTAAAAGTTTAGGGATAAACTGGACAATTTCAGATGAAGGCATATTATCAAATTCAATTAATTTTGAATTCGTTAGAGATTTCAGAGGATATCTTGAAGATCCTTATCATCTTTTAAAATCTTATGATTACAAAGGTATAAAAATTATATTCAGAGATTCAGTAATACCTAATTTAATCGGTTTTGAATATCCTAACCATCCCCCGAAAGCCGCCGCAAATGATTTATATGACAGAATAAAGGCCGCACAAAATAAACTCTTGTCTTCTCCGGATGAAAATCATCTGCTAACAATCGCCATGGACGGGGAAAACTGCTGGGAAAATTACAAAGAAGACGGCGCTGAATTCTTATCTGAAATATACTCTTTAATAGAAAAAGATCCTACGCTTGAAACAGTTTTAATCAGTGATTATCTCACTAAAGATACACCAAAAACTCTTAACAAAATCAGTTCCGGTTCCTGGGTCAACCGCAATTTTAAATTATGGATAGATGAACCTCTTAAAGATTTAGCATGGACATATTTAAAACAGGTTAGAGATGATTTTAGCGCCTTTGTAAAACAAAATCCACTTCATCCGAACATTGAAGCCGCACGACGTGAACTTTTTATATGCGAAGGCAGCGACTGGTTCTGGTGGTACGGAGAACCAAATGATTCCGGACGCGACAATATTTTTGATTATATTTTTAGAGAACATCTAAAAAACATATACCTTTATCTGGGGCTTGAACCTCCCCAATATCTTGAAACACCTTTATTATCTGCAATTGCAAAACCTTCAAGATACCCCAAAGGAGAATTCACACCGTTGCTTGACGGGCAGGAACATGAAGATGAAATCTGGCAAAATGCAGGATGCATAAAAATTCCGGACGGGCCTGTACTTGATAAAGATAAATTTTTTGACAGAATTTGCTTTGGTTTTGACAAAAATAACTTATATTTAAGATTTTATATTAATGAATACAATAAACAATCTCCAGCGAATTTAAAACGCGCTAATCAGATGTATGTTTATATGAGAAATAAGAATAAAAAACAATATTTATCGCCTGTCAGAATTATCCAAAAAACAGAGAGTATTTTGCCTATCTGCAAAGAAAAATTCCATAACGAACTTCAAATCTCAATATATAACAATGAGATTAACCTTATAAGACTCGTAAAATCTATACCTGATAATCTTTGGGCAATAACATCTCCAAAAAATATTACCGCAGTGTATGACAAAGTTGTTGACGTAAGTGTTCCGTTTGAAGATCTGGGAATAGAAAGCGGAGACACGCTTGAATTTTTGTTTGTCAACGCAAATTACGGTATAAAAGACTACTTTATACCTAACGAAATGCTCTTGACTATTAAAAGAATGTAACAAAATTTTAACAAACAGATAAAATATGCTAAAGTTTTTATTATTACTGACGTTATAACCATGTACAAAGGGGAATTATATATGTTTGAACTGAACAATGACATACCGAAAGGAAAACCTCAAATACCGCAGGAATACCTGAAACAAAACAAAACGGACGATCAAAATCAAAACCCGCTTTTTGATATAAACACAAAATTTACTCTGGAAAATGATCTTTCAAGCATATCAGTTTTCAAAGGCAAAAAATAATTTATCCTCCTTTTTCTCGTGATTAAATTAAAATAATAAAAAAGAACCTTTAATAATAAAGGTTCTTTTTTTATGTTTATGAAGGTCTTGAGGCTATTACAGATATGATGATTATGAGTACTATTACAAATACAATTTTACCTAAAGTCGGATTATAATACATTAATTCATTACCCTCATAATCCTCATAGTTATTAAAGCACAAGCAAAATATATCTATCAAAGCCCATATTCCGCAACCACCGCCTGTTAACAATTGAATAATACCTATTCCGATATAACCTGTATAAAAACGATGTGCGCCAAGAGCACCTAAGAAACTAGCGAATATCAATGTTGCTGTATAATCTCTTTTCCGCGCTACATATTTTTTTTCATCAGCCATTTCCAAACCTTTCAAAAAATTGTAACGGAAAAACTATAGCAGATTATTTATTTGCTTAAACCATCTTTTTGAATGAGTTTTATCCACACATAAAGCATTAAAGGAGCCACTATAATTATTAAAGGGTTATATTCAAATGCCTCTTTAAAACGCAAATGAAACAGGGCATCAAATGCTCTTGTCATTCCGCAGCCGGGGCATTCATGACCGGTTAAAATTTTCCATAAGCATATTGATCTGTTATGCAGTTGAACAAGCAGTTCTACAGCAACATAAAATATAAAAGGCAAAAAATATTTTAAATATCTCATTATTTTCCTGTTGAACCGAAACCGCCTTCGCCGCGTGAAGTCGATGAAAGTTCAACCGCAACCTTAATTTCTGCCTGTTCAACACGGGCAATAACCATTTGCGCTACTCTTTCATCAGGCTGAATTGTATATGTTTCATTTGAAAGATTAACAACAGGAACACAAACTTCACCCCTGTAGTCTTCATCAATTGTGCCTACACAGTTAATAAGTGTAATTCCGTGTTTGATGGATAACCCTGAACGCGGTCTTATCTGTGCTTCATATCCGTGTTCGAGTTCAATTTTTAAACCAGTAGGCACCAGCGCTCTCTCAAGCGGTTTTAAAGTAATCGATTCCTGAATTGCGGCACATAAATCCATGCC
>CALURE010000146.1 GCA_944323095.1 Candidatus Gastranaerophilales bacterium | reverse complement strand
AAACATACAGGCATCTCGGGTATAAAAATATAAAAACAATCGATCAGCAGAATTTATTTTAAAAACTAAAGGCAGAGTATAAAAACTCTGCCCTTAAAGAAATTAATAATAAGTTATTTCCCAATTATTCATAACTATGGAATCAAAGCATGCAGCTGCACTACTACTGATACAAGATGAGTTTGGGGCAGTACTATTGGAATATTTTGTGCTGTCTACAACAATCATACCATTAGAGTCAAAAGACACCCAAAAAACATCTTTGCCTACCGTATTAGGCAGCCTGTGATAACCATTAACATCAATTAATGCTTTTATACTTTCTTGCCCACTAGCAAGTAAATGTATTTGTGCTCCATCTACTGTAGTCATATTGCAATGATTAAAAAAACCAGCTGGTGACAACTGATGTGCAGGTACACTATTACCAGATATAAAATGGTAAGTTGAAGAAACAATACTTTGGGACATGATTTCCAGATGAACAATATTAAAATAGTTTTTCAAATTTTTTAATTCAGCTTCATTGAAAACAAAGTACGTATTTGGAGGAGTCCCGCCAGTTATAAATAAATTAGTATCCCCTAAATGATCAACTCCGGTATCAGCAAGCATCAGTTTAAAACCGTTTGTTAATGTATTCACAGCCTTTTTCAACTGGGTAACATAAACCTTCTTCTGATGGTTAGAAATCAGTGTTGGAATTGTTAATGCCGCAACGACCCCGATAATACCTAATGTAATCAACACTTCCGCTAATGTGAATGCAAAAAACTTTTTTCTTAAGCCACTTTTTCGGCTTTCATAACCTTTTGAAATTAAAGGCTCAGAATTGCCCCCCCCCCGCAAAACGCGCTCGTATCAATGTTTTTCATAAATACCTTCCTTTCTTTTTTATGTACACATTATAATCTTGTTTTTAATTTCAAAATTAAAAAGGCTTTGTTTGATTTAATTTTAATCTGAGTTCTCTAAACCTTGAAATATCTTCCTGAGTTCTGCCGGATTCCTGGAAAACAGCCTGAGATGCAGGATGCACCATTAGAACATAATCCATATGTATTTCAAGAAAATTATATTTACGAGGAGACTGGTTTGAATTACGCGGATAAATTTCAGCATTTGTAACTGCTAAAAATCTGCGCTCTTTATCATTCAACAAATCAGTCAGTTCTCTGTTCGTATTTGTATATTTTGAAACATGAACAACACCTTTAATATCATGATCTGCTGTTAAAATACTTACTTCTATAGGTACTGTATCAATATTTTTTGCCATTTCTTTATCCTCATTAAATTTGAAATTTAAGCTTATGCATTTTTTTATTATATTACAACATTCATCAATAATTGTCCAATATATTAATTTACTTTATCACCGGAAATTAATATTTATGTCCCCCTCTTATTCTTCCGCCATACGCTTCATGGACATCAACAATAGTAATAAATGCATTCGTATCAATATTTTTGATAATCTCTTTCATTTTAGCAAGTTCAAGCCTTGAAACAACACAATAAATAACTGTTTTTTCAGCTTTTGAATAACCCCCGACACCTTTTAAATATGTAACACCAATGTCAAGTTTTTCTAGCAATTCATCACCGATTTCATAAGCTTTATCACTTATAATTTCAATAGATTTCGCGGAATTTAAACCTTCCAGCACAACATCTATAACCCTGAAAGCTATAAAATAAGTTAATACAGCATACATTGCCCTGTTCCAGCCAAAAACAATACCGGCTGCCCCGTAAATAAAAACGTTAAAAAGCATAATCCATTCGCCGACAGAAAATCCGAATTTTTTTGATAAAACAAGTGACATAATCTCTGTACCGTCAAGCGAACCTTCATTTTTTAATACAAGTCCCACACCCGTTCCGAGAATTATTCCGCCAAATACAGTACACAAGAGCAAATCATCAGTTGTCGGAAGATGATGTTTTGTAAAAATATTCAACGCAAGCGACAGCATACCGATCGCGTAAAATGTCTGTAAAACAAACTTTTTTCCGATTTTATTGAATGCAAGCAGAAAAAACGGTATATTTATGACAAATATTAATAAACCCAGATTTATTTTTGTTAAATAACTTACGATAATTGAAACACCTACTATGCCGCCGTCAATAATATTATTCGGGACAAGAAAAACTTCTAAAGCAAATGCCGCAATAAATGGACCAATTGTTAAAAAAAACAATTTGTTTAAAAAAGTAAAAAATAATTCTTTTTTAGTTAATTTCCTTTCGGGCATTTTTAAACCTTTCCTGACTCGTCTTTCCCTGATTTTTTAATTGTCATAAAATTATTAATTTTAAAAATTGTTTTCTTATCTTCTTCTGATTTATCTTTGTATCCGAGAATATTTTCAAGATCAGATTTAAGAGTAACTAAATCTTCATATTTTTTAAGGCTGCCGTCAATTGCGACAGACACGTCACCTGTTTCTTCAGAAACAACGAGACATGCAGCATCGCTTGTTTCTGTCATGCCAATAGCGGCTCTATGGCGGGTTCCGTATTTCCAGCTTAATTTCGGATCTTCTGTCAGTGGAAGCAAAACACCTGCTGATATTATTTTGTCACCGTTAATTACCACGGCTCCGTCATGAAGGGGAGTATTTGGATGAAAAATAGTTAAAATCAACTCCATAGATAAATCTGCATTCAATTTAGTACCGACATCAGAATAAGTATTTCTCAAATCACTTTGAAACACAATCAATGCTCCGGTTCGTGATTTAGACAAAAATTTCACACTTTCTATAAGTTCTTTTACCACATCAATTTTCTGGCTTTTTGACTTGTCATAACCGGAATTAAAAATTCGTGTAACAAAATCAACCTGCCCTAAAAATCCTAAAAATCTTCTGAGTTCCGGCTGAAATATAACAATTAAACTTAAAGATACAAGAGTTACGATAGCTTTTAAAAACATACCTATAATTTTCAGGTCTATCATTAACAGGAATTCACTAAAAAACCACACACATACGAGGAATAAAATACCTTTCACGAATTTTTCTGAAGAAGTATTTTTGATAAATTTTCTATAAATAAATAATAAAACACCCGCAAGAAAAATAATCTGGATAAAATCTGACCAGCTAAAAGTTAATTCCAGTGTTTCAATATATTTTAAAAAGTATCCGAAAATATCATTTATCATTTTTGCAGCCTTTGCGGAATTTCATCATGCGAGATAATATCTTCAAGAGTCTCTCTCTTTACTATCATATCAGATTGAGAATTATTTACAAGTACCATAGAGGATTTTTGCACTCGATTGTAATTGGAAGCCATTGAATAATTATAGGCTCCTGTATTATAAACACAGAGTATATCGCCTTCTTCAAGTTCAGGGAGTTTTATATTTTTTATTAAAATATCGCCTGATTCACAGAATCTTCCTGCAATTGTAACATTTTCAACAGGTTCAGCTGATGTTTTATTCGCAACTTGAGCAAAATATTCAGCTCCGTACATAGAAGGTCTGGGATTGTCAGCCATTCCGCCATCTACTGCGACATATTTTTTACCTTTCGGCACCTGCTTGGAACTTCCGATAGTATATAAAGTTACACCGGCAGTTGAAATAATGCTTCTACCAGGCTCAATAAATAAAGAAGGAGGTTCTATTTTGTACTTTTCAATACATTCATTAATTCTGTTTATAATTATATCAGCAATAGTATAAACCGAAGGCGGGCAGTCATTATCTGTATATTTCACTCCCAGACCGCCTCCTGCGTTTATTTCATCAAGCTTTAGCCCGAACTTTTCATCAATTCTTGCAATTTCTTTTACAAGAATTTCTATTTCATCACCGTAAATTGAAGTTTCAAAAATCTGCGAGCCTATGTGTGCATGAAATCCATGAAGACTTAAATTTGTATAATTATTTAAAATCAATTCAACAGCTTCATCAACCTGAGTCAAATCAAATCCAAATTTGGAATCAAGATGACCTGTTTGAATATATTCATGAGTGTGGCACTCAATTCCGGGAGTAATTCTAAGAAGAATATCCGCTGTTTTGTTATAAGATTTTGCGATTTCATTTAAAAG
>CALURE010000145.1 GCA_944323095.1 Candidatus Gastranaerophilales bacterium | reverse complement strand
GATGATTGAGAAGTACCTACATAGTCAGAAGATACAAGCGGTTCTTCTGTGTAGCAAAGAACATGTCCGTCAGCACCAGCTTTTAATGCAGCGTTTACTTCTTCAACAGTAACATCTTTTGAAAGTTCAAATACAACGTCAACTAATGAAACGTCAGGAGTAGGAACTCTCATAGCAAAACCGTCCAATTTACCTTTCAATTGAGGTAATACAAGAGCAACAGCTTTAGCAGCACCTGTTTTTGTAGGAACGATATTCAAAGCGCCTGCACGAGCTCTACGAGGGTCTTTATGACCTGCATCTAAGATTCTCTGGTCACCTGTATAAGAGTGAACAGTTGTCATCAAACCTTTAACAATACCGAATTTTTCATCAATAACTTTAGCTACAGGAGCCAAGCAGTTAGTTGTGCAAGATGCCATAGAAATTACATTGTGTTTTGCAGGATCGTATTCTTTGTCGTTTACACCTAAAACAATTGTAATATCTTCATTTGTAGCAGGAGCAGAGATAATAACTTTTTTAGCACCTGCATCAATGTGAGCGTGAGCTTTAGTTGCATCTGTGAAGAAACCTGTTGATTCAACAACAACTTCTACACCTAAATCTTTCCAGGGTAATTGAGCAGGATCTTTTTCTGCAAAGAATTTAATTTTTTTACCGTTAACGATAATACCTTCATCGTAAGCTTCTACTTCACCGTCAAATTTACCCATTACAGAGTCATATTTGAAAAGTCTTGCAGCATCAGCAGGTTTTAAACCAGGGTCATTGATTGCTACATAATTAATTTTGTCAAAAATACCTTCTCTGATAGCGGCTCTCAAAGTGTTACGGCCAATTCTACCAAAACCGTTAATTGCTACATTTACCATAAGTGTTTTCCTTTCTTTTTAAAAAACTCTCACATGCAATTTATATCATCAACAAAAAAACTAATCAAGTAGGCAGAGACGTTTGAATTATTAAAAAAAAGTTAATTATTTTATTAAAAACTAAAACCCGAAAGGATAATCTTTTGAAATCTGCCAGCCGTCAACCATTATTAGAGTTGCGCAATAATCATTTCTACCGGAAATGTCCGCAGAACACCCAAAAGATCCTTTAAACAAATCCTCCCTCTTTCCAGTCCATTTCCATGAATAAGGCTCAATCGGATTTTTAAAAGATGTTAAATTAATATCATATGAAACAGTATTAAAAACAAAATAAAATCTTTCGACTCCACGTTTTTCACATTTGGATGCAACAGGACAAAAAACGAACTCTTTACTGTTTCTTGTATCTGACTCTGAATAAAGCGGATAGAACATGCTTCCATCAGGGAAATAATAATAATTTATGTCATTTTTGCGTTCTATTTTAAGAATTTTTAAATATTTTTTCAAATAATTATCCATTAACGAATTTTCTTCAGCCACATCCCATTGCTGCCAATCGCCGTATTCCTCAGTTGCCTGTAAAACAGCCTGATTCATGACTGTATAAAACTTTTTCAAACGTTCAACTACAACATTTTTTCGATAATTAGCAATTAGAACAGGCAAAGTCAAGGCCGCAACAACTCCGATTATGCCAATAGTGATTAATACTTCTGCTAAAGTAAAGCCTTTTTTCATAAATCCTCCATTTATAAATAATCGTTAAATAATATTATATACATATATAATATTATTATATATGTATATAATAAATTTTGCAACCATTTGCTACAAATGATAAAAAAAATATATGATTAAAAATAAATTATCTGAAATTATGGGCAGAAGACGAATGAACATGGCAGAGGTTGCAAGAGAAGCAGGATTAACTCATGTGACAGTCTTTAGAATTTACCATGAAAAAACAAAAACAATAGAGCTTGAAACTTTAGACAAATTGTGTAATGCTTTAAATTGTAGAGTTCAAGATATATTTGAACATATTCCAGACAAAGATTAGGGAAAATATCAATGAGAATAGCAAAAATCACAAACAGCCAGTATTTTAGCGGAACATCCAATGGCAAAAAAGAAACATTCTTAGAAAAATTTCATTCCTGCACAAAAAATTCTGCTGATATGACAGACACAATTCTTGTTCCGAGAACGATTTTTAAAGGATATCTCGGGATTATGACAGGGACAACTCTTGTAACTTTAGGCGGATTAGTCAATAAAACAAAGCATCCAAGACTTTTTAAAGGTACAATGGCAGCTGGACTTTTAACATCACTATACGGGACTTATGCTTTTGTAAGACCGTTTATTATAAAAGATGCACCGGGAGTGGCTAAAAATAAATAAAAAAAGGAACTTATATCGCAGTTTACACCAAACAATATCTAAATTGTCACCCTGAACTTGTTTCAGGGGCTAACTGATATGGGATGCTGAAATAAATTCAGCATGACAAAATGAAACATTTTAGATAAATTATTGAGCGGATACACAGGCCGCAATCGCATCTATTAAACGCTTAACAGGAACTATTTCAATACGTTTATCATCAATTTTGTTTGCAAAAGGCACAATAGCTTTTTTAAAACCAGTCATGACAGCTTCATTCAAACGTTTTTCAATATTGTTTACCGGATGAATTTCTCCTGATAACCCGATTTCACCTATTATTACAGTCTGCGGGTCAACGACAACATCACGCGCACATGTTGCAACAGCAAGTGCAATGCCTAAATCTGCAGAAGGTTCATAAACATCTATACCGCCCATAACATTTACATATACATCTTGTTTTGATAAATTCAGTCCTACCCTTTTTTCAAGAACTGCAAGAATTTGCAGAACTCTGCTTGTATCAACACCGTTTGTAACACGACGCGGAGTCGGATAAGGTGTTGTTCCGACAAGCGCCTGAACTTCAACTAAAAGAGGGCGGGTTCCCTCATTTGTCACAACAATTGCACTTCCGGGGACAGAAACCTGCGAACGCTCATTCAAAAAAAGTTCATTAGGATTTGTAACACATTTAAGCCCGTCTGTTCCCATTTCAAATATGCCGACTTCAGATGTGTTTCCGAAACGGTTTTTCATTGACCTGAGCATTCTGTAAGATTTATATTTGTCACCTTCAAAATATATAACAGTATCAACCATATGCTCTAAAACTTTAGGCCCTGCAATATTGCCGTCTTTTGTAACATGACCGATTACAATAACAGTAATATTCTTTGATTTTGCAATGTGCATTAAAAGATTTGTGCACTCTCTGATTTGCGAAACACTGCCTGCAGAACTTGCAACATTTTGGGAATAAATCGCCTGAATACTGTCAATTACAACAACATCCGGCATTAAATCTTCAATTTGAGATTTAATATTTTCCATAGAAGTCTGGGGGTAAATATATAAATTATCTGCATCAATAGAAAGCCTTTGCGCGCGGAGTTTCAGCTGGCTTGCGCTTTCTTCTGCCGACACATACAAAACCTTCTTATTACTTTTGCAAAGTTCACCGCTTGTCTGCAAAAGAATTGTTGATTTACCGATTCCGGGATCACCGGCAATTAAAACAAGAGAACCTTGAACCAGACCGCCGCCCAAAATTCTGTCAAACTCCGAAATATTTGTTGAAACTCTAACCTCTTCGCCTATATGGATATCTTTCAAAAGCTCGGGTTTTTCTTTATTTATAAATTCATCATGGGGGGAATTCAACACTGATTTTGTACTAAACTGCATCTCTTCAACAAGAGTTCCCCACGCGCCGCATTCGGGGCATTTGCCGAGGTAACCTGCCGTTTCATACCCGCATTCCGTACATACCCATTTAGATTTTACTTTTGCCATAAATTGATTATACAATAAACAAAATCGGAACATAAGATATGTTATTGGAATTGAATAAGTGAATAGGTAAATAAGAGAATAAGTCATTACGGTGCGCTTTAGCGCACGTAAAAAAGTTTCCTTCCCTAAATAGTGAAGACTAGGATGGGTTAAAATCAATACCCACCCTTCCCTCCCTAATCAGGGAGGGTTAAATAATCCGGCTGTTAGCGAAGTGAACAATCAATGTTTGCGAAACAACAACAAGCCGGCTATTGTTTGAGCGCAAAATAATGTGATTCTGAAACAAGTTCAGAATGACATATGAGCGAGTTTAGCCGGCTTAAGTTGAGCAATTACAATTGATTAGTGAACGAAGTGAAAGCCGGG
>CALURE010000144.1 GCA_944323095.1 Candidatus Gastranaerophilales bacterium | reverse complement strand
GAAGATATGTACGTTAAACAGGTGCAGGTAGGGAATAAAATATATAAATAATATTACTTATATCGCAGGTTACACTAAAAATAGCTGCAATAGTCACCACTGAAATAAATTCAGGGCAGGCACTAGGCTTATTTCAGGGGCTGAGGTCTAACAGTGATAAGATTCCGAAACAAGTTCGGAATGACATTATAGCTATTTTTCTCCGGTGTAAACTTATAAGTCCACAAATAATTTACTCAAACAAACCGTTAATTTTATCCAGAATATCCTGTGGATCAATTTCGTTAGTAATTTTGTTTATATCCTGCGCAATCTGATATAACTTAGCAGCCTCAATTTTATCCCCCGTAATAGATATTGCACGGGCAAGATTGAAATGTGCGAGAGCATAATTAGGGTTGCATTCAACAGATTTTTTAAAAAGCTCAATTGCCTTTTTTACCCGCCCAAGATCATCCAGATAAATAACTCCCATATTATTATATGCAATGTCATAATCAGATTTATATTCTATTGCAAGAGAATATTCTTTTAAAGCTTCATCAATATCACCTTTTCCCCAGTACAAAAATCCTAAATTACAATGTATCTGGGCATTTTTAGGATCTAAGTCAAGAGCATTTCTGTAGACTTGAAGGGCATTTTCAATATCTTCTTTATCGTAAAAAGCACTTCCCAAATTAACATATATATCAATATCATTAGGAGTTAAAAGGTATGCACTCTGATAAGAGCTTATAGCCGCATCCAAATCCTGTTTTGACTCCTGGAAAACATACCCCAGAGTCTGGTTGATAATACTTGTCCATTGTTTTCTGGGATTTAAAGTTACTGCAGTCTGAAAATGAGAAATCGCACTATCAATATCACCCTTAACATAAAGAATATTTGCAAGATTTGAATGAACATCGGGCATATTAGGCATAATTTGAATTAATTTTTCATATATTTCTACAGCGCTGTCATAATCTCCCTGTTCTTCGTATGCCTGACACAGATGTCTATAGGCTGGAATATTAAGACTGTCAAGCCAGATTGCCATTTTGTATTCAGTAATAGCATCTTCAAATTGACCAAGAGATCTATAAATATCACCTATCAAACAGTATAAAGGAGTAAACCCCGGTGCCTTTTCAATTGCCTCAGAATACACACCGAGCGCCTCATTCAATTTATTAGTCTGAACAAGATAGGCTCCTTTGATAAGCACCGGAAAAAATTTTGCATAAGAAAGAGTTTTTGCAAGATTTCCAACAGCTATTTTATCAAATGGCAAAGTTAAAAGCGAAAGTATAAATTCATACTTTGATAAAAAGAAATTTTTTAAATTACGAGCAGAAGATACATTATAAAGGTTTGAAAGAAGGAAATGCGCGCATGAATTTGAAAACGGCATTGCTTTAACAGCTTTCTGCGCATATAAAAACGCATCTGAAAAATGAGCTTTTTTAGTATAAGTTTCAGCCAGAAGATAATATGCTTTCCCGAGCTTTGAGTCTTTTGACAAAGCCATATCAAGATAATTAACAGCCTTATCAAGATCTCCTTTAAAATAATGAGCCTGCCCTATTTTAAAATATATTTCTGCTGAATCAATATAAGTTTCAAGCGCTCTCTGGTATTCTGTAATCGCTTCATCAATATACTGGCAGGAATTATAAATATCAAGGTGCCAGGCAAGGTATAAATCTCCAAGGCGGACATGCAAATCCGCATTTGTCGGATCATCCTGCAATCCTATTTGACAAAGCTCTATTGCAGTTTTAACATTACCGGTTTTATACTCTTTATTAATTTTTTTCTCAAGTTGTTTTGTTGTATTTACCATAAATTATAAGTTTTTATTAATATTCTTGACAGAACCCGTAAATAGTTCCATACTAAATATTGTAAATAATATGCATTGAAATTGCAAGTTATTTATATTTAAAAACATATATGTGTATTAGATTTTTAAGGAGTTTTTATGAAAGAAAATAAAATTTATTTTGTCGATGTCACAAACAGAGACGGAGTTCAGACATCACGTCTCGGACTTGCCAAACTGCAAAAAACAATAATAAATCTTATGCTTGATGACATGGGAATAACCCAGTCCGAATTTGGATTTCCGGCAACAACACACGAAATAAATTACCTTAACGGCAACCTTGAGCTTGTAGAAAGAGGGGTTATTTCAAAAACAAAACTCTCAGGCTGGATGCGTGGTATAGAAGATGATGTACGTTTATCCTTTAAAAATGTACCTAAATTAAAAAATATTAATCTTTCACAATCGACTTCACATCAAATGATTAACGGGAAATATCTCGGTAAAAAAACTCCGAAAGATATAATTAATATGACCTGTGAAGCCGTAGAATGCGCAATATCGCTGGGCGCAGAAGATATAGGAGTAAACGCGGAAGATGCTTCAAGAAGTGATCTTGATTTCCTGATTGAATACGGCATGGCTGCAAAAAAAAGCGGGGCACGCAGATTTAGATATTGTGATACTCTTGGCTATGAAGATCCTCAAACTTCATATGAAAGAATATACCGGATAGCCCAAGAGCTTAATATGCCTATAGAAGTTCATTTTCACAATGATCTTGGAATGGCAGCAGCCTGCTCGGTTATGGGAGCACGCGCTGCAATTGATGCGGGAGTTGATGCATATATTAACACCGCAATTAATGGCATGGGTGAACGCGCAGGAAATGCAGATCTGGTATCCTGCCTTCTTGCAATTCTTAAATCTGCAGGATTTCACGGCAAATACAATATTGACCCGAATATCGATTTAAGTAAAGCCTGGAAGCTTGCCAAATACACATCATATGCTTTCGGAGTGCCAATTCCCATAAATCAGCCTGCCGTGGGGGATAATGCATTTGCACACGAATCAGGTATCCACGCAGATGGAGCTCTTAAAGACAGAAGAAATTACGAACTTTACGATTTTGAAGAACTCGGAAGAGGAGAACCTGAAATTATTGAAACAGGAAGAATGATTACCACAGGAGAATACGGCGGCATTAAAGGGTTTAGAAATGTCTACGATAATCTCGAAATTGAATTTAAAGACGAACATGAAGCACGGAACATACTTGAACTTGTAAGATATGCTAATGTGCATACCCAAAAGCCGCTGACTTCAAGTGAATTAAGATTCATATATTATTATCCTGATATTGCGGCAAAAGTTATGACAGTTTCACCTTACTACGAACCTCAAGGAGCTATTAAAGAACGTGTTGATGCTCATTTGTTAACAAAACCGCATAAAATAATTTAAAGCTATATCTGTGTTTTCACTAATTTTGTTAACTTATGTTACGAACATGAATTAAAAAATTAAAGAAACCCAACCATTGTTCCGTAATAAAAAACATAAGGGAAACAAATTGAAAGGAAACAAGTCATGGGTATGGCAGCATCGCAGGCCAGATTTTTAGGTCTGACTGCAAGAAAAACAAATACTGAATATGAAGGACAGCAGATTAACCAGCAAAGAACAACTTTGTCTAACCAAACTGCTAACTACTATAACCAGCTGCTTGGTATGACTGTTCCGGTTCCTCCTTCTTCCGCTGATTATACGAAAACTGTTTATACATTTGAAGACGGTGCTTTAAGCAATTCTATTTCTTCGATGATTGCTCAGGCTGACGGTAACTATTTAATCAGTTATACGTCTTCTTGGACTAACGATTTTGCGGTAGTTACTTCTTCTCCGGCTGTTTACACCAGAAATAACACTGGAACAGAGGATAAGCCCGATTACGAATATTACGTTGGTGCTGTAAAATTAAGAGATCTTGGAAAAGATTTAACTTTCACTGCCCAGGAATATGATGAAAACGGTGACCCTGTTGGTACCGGAGTAAGCAAATTATACTACGATCAGGAAACTAAAAAATATTATAGAAATTACGATGAAGAAAACGGATACACTAATGAATACACTCCGACTTCAGCTGATAATACAGTAAAATACACACTTGACTTTGAAGATGAGTATTTAAAGACTTTATCAGCAGACCAAATTGCTAATTTAAAAGCTGAAGAAGAACGCTACATTTCTCAATTAGAGCAGAAATACGGAGAAGGTAACTGGATGGTTAGATATGTCCAGAATACTACAACCAAAACATGGTCTCCATATTTCGTTAACAAAGATGTATTGGA
>CALURE010000143.1 GCA_944323095.1 Candidatus Gastranaerophilales bacterium | reverse complement strand
TGAACATAAAGTAGGCGACGGCAAAGTAGAAGATAAAGAAGTTATGGACGGTTTGAGAGCACACTTTACAGGCGAATGCACAGAAGTCGGCATGTATCTTGCAATGGCAAGAGTTGCTGAAAGAGAAGGCTATCCTGAAGTTGCAGAAGCTTACAAGAGATACGCTTTTGAAGAAGCAGAACATGCTGCTAAATTTGCAGAATTGTTAGGCGAAGTTGTAACAGATTCAACTAAGAAAAACCTTGAATTACGTGCAGAAGCAGAACATGGCGCATGTGAAGGCAAACTTGCAATTGCTGCTAGAGCAAAACAATTAGGCTATGATGCAATTCATGACACGGTTCATGAAATGGCTAAAGATGAAGCACGCCACGGCAGAGGTTTTGACGGTCTGTTGAAAAGGTATTTTTCATAATTGATGTCATAATCAAACACAAAAACAGACGGACTAACTGCCGTCTGTTTTTTATTTACATCCAATAACAGTAAAATCATTTTGAAATTTTACCGCCTCAATATACAACTTTTTTGATATAACAAAGTCAACAAACTTTACAGTTTCTTCATATTTTATACGCTTTAGTGGGTCAGAGGATAAAGTATTAATTTTTTCTAATAAAGCGTTTTTTATCATATTAATATATTTTTGTTCTGATGGTACAAAATTAACAACATAAGTCTCTACATATTCAACTCTATTTTCTTTTTTAACTTTAACCGGTACACCATATTTAATAAGCAAATTATCTGAAATTAGTTTTGACCAAAAATCATCTAAATCTTCATAAATATAGTTAGGAGACATCAAGGACTTTATAGAGTCCAAGCTTGTTGGACTGATAGAAATACCCAGCCAATTTTGTTGCTGCTCCCATTCATAAGCATCAATTATAGGCTCCCCTATTAATATTGGGTAATTAGAATTAATTGCTTCTGCAACTATAGAGCCTGATGCTATGCCTCCACGTATAGGAAAACTTCCCGTAATATTACAGGCCACATTAGGGAAAACTTTTGAATTGAGTAATAAAACAGAATTACACATAATTATAGACAACAAGTTAAAATAATTATATATATTTTTTTTGTAATTTTCTACCCTAGAAGACTTGGACCAGCTTCCATATTCGAGGTATAGCAAAACTGTATCAGAAAAAATTTGAAATTTTATATCTGTATTATTATTTTTATTAGATTCGATAACATTATTGATAAAATAATTATGATATGAATTAGCAATCTGTTGTATATTCAATCGTTTTTCATTATTTTTAACGATATCTTTAAAACCTAATATATCAAACTCAGTAAATATACAATCAATTGGATCTTTTTCATTATAATTTTCCATAACATCAGCCCATATTATCTTCTGTGAATATCAACATTGCTTTCATACAAAAGCTGCTTTCTTTGAAGCTTGTACAAATCATTTTTCTGTTCTTCTGATTTTTTTAATTCCGCATAACATGTTGCTTTTGCTTCATTTGAAAGAGCGTTGCAGCTTTTCAAATATTTTTCAAAACTAACCCTTCTCTCAGCCCAATACTTCTTTTTAATCCTTTCAGATTTTACAAAGCTAAAAACATCAAAAACATCATGCCTGTCTTTATACACTGCATTTTCATAGCCGGTTTCGCAAAAATCAGTCCATTTAGGCGGGATTACAATCAGGTTTGAAGTTTCATTCTTTGTAGATACAGCAGGGTTTTCTATTGTCTGCTGAGCCGGTTCAAAAATTTCCTCCTGAACGATATCTTCAGATAAAGCAGGAAAACTTAAACCTGTTAACAGCAATAAAGTCAATAAAAGTAATTTTCTGTATTTCATGATGTCTCCGATACTCACCTACACATTAACAAATTCTTTAACCTCTTTACGTTTAACCTTTCTTGTTGCAGTTCTCGGCAGAGGTTCTCTTCTTACAATTATATTAACAGGTCTTTTGTAAGCAGTCAAATATAAAGATAATTTCTTAACTTCAGTTTTAACCAATTTTTCAACCGTATCCCAATCGTATTTTGCACAAATTTCTGCATCAGGGACAATAACAGCCGTAATTTCTTCCGTACCGTCTTTCATTCCGAAAGTTCTTGACATTCCGATTACACAAACCTCACTGAAATACGGACTTTTTTCAAGTACAGCTTCAACTTCTTCAGGAAAAACTTTTTTGCCGCCTGATAAGACAATCATATTTTTAATTCGCCCCGTAATATAAATATGTCCTTGTTTACTTATTCGTGCAATATCACCGGTATGCAGCCAGCCGTTCTCGTCAATAACTTCCGCTGTCATTTCAGGCTGGTTATGATAACCTTTCATAACTGCAGGTCCTTTTAACAATAATTCTCCTGTTTCAGCATCAATTTTAGCAATATACGTATTCAATGGTGTCCCGACAGATGCAATATCACCACGTCGCTGGTAATTCACCGAAGCAACAGGACTTGCTTCTGATAACCCGTATCCTTGATAAATCTTTATACCTATTCTTTCAAAAAATTCACCGACAGAAACATCAAGCGGAGCACCGCCGGAAATACAGCCCGAAAAATGACCGCCAAATTTTGAATGAATTCTTTTAAACATTAACTTTTTCAGTCTGTACGACGGAACGAATTTGGCAATTTTAAACATAAAACTGAAAGCTGCCTGAATTAATTTTGGAGAATTGTGTAATTCCGTCTCAATAGCCGTTTTCAAAAGTTTCAAAAATGCCGGCACAACAATCATAAATTCAATCTGTTTTTCGCGCATAATACTCAATACGTCTTTTGGTTTCAAACTTGGCGTATAATATATAGAAAAGCCAAAATTTAAAAACGTTGAAAATCCGACAGTCATTTCAAAAAGATGATTCATTGGCAAAATTGATAAAATATTAACGTGTTCATAAGGTAATATTTTATCAATAACAATTTTTAAATCGTCAAGCTGCGCCATCATATTGCGGAAAGTAATTTCCACCCCTTTAGGCGCTCCTGTTGTTCCTGATGTATAAATAATAAATGCTGTGGAATTTGAACTTCTGAAACGCCACCTGTAATCATAATTATCCGGAAGCTGATAAATACTTTTTTCTTCAATATCGTCAAACGGTTCATCCATCAAAATAATTTCTTTAACAGAAGGAATTTCCGATTTTAAAAATCTTGCCATTTCAAGATTAGCTTTTGACACCATAATCACTGTAGGTTCGCAATCGGATAATATTGATTTTAATTCATATTTTGTAAGCTTCACATCCAGCGGCACCGTAATCATTCCCGATATCACGGATGCAAAAACACATGCTCCGTATTCAGGTTTTGATTCGGAAATTATAGCTAAGCGCTCGCCTTTTTTTACACCTAATCCATTAATTAAATAATATGCAAGTTTGCGCGATAATAATCCTACCCCGCGATAAGTAAGTTCCTTCCAGCCATATTTTGTCTTAATTCCGAGAGCAACTTTATCAGCATATTTTTCCGTACGTTCATGCAAAAGCATTAATACATTTCTTTTTACACACCCCATATAAAAACACCTTTCAACCATTTACAGGTTACGGTAGTTGGAGCTACCGCCCCGATATTTGTATTATAACTTATATTTTCAAATTTTTCAAGTAGTCGATTTCTTCCTCTTTAGTCATATTAGGATTTTTAAGTTTTTGTTTCAATATTTCATCAAAAATCTGCTGATATTTCGGAGATGGCTTTATCCCGAATTTTTGCAGGTCATTTCCTGTTATTGAGATTTTTATTTTTCTCAAATCATCAAGGTAATGCCTTGCACCCTGCTCGTCTTTTAAAATTCCGTAAAGCAAAACTGTTTCAAGGCGCGCATTTTCGAACGCTTTATATAGTTCAAAATCGGTTTTCAAAACATTTTCGGGCACATCATCAAGAATTTTTTGTTCGATTTTTGTGAGAGGCAGACGGGACAAATCGCCGAGAACACCGACATAAACAAGCCAGATATAATCAGTTGAAAAGTTGAAGGGTTGAAGGGTTGAATAGTTATTTATGAATTTTTCAATACCAATAGCCGGCAATGCAACCTCATTTGGAGTTACCAGTTTATAAATTTTTTCATTTATAAATTTTTCAAAGGCAAGCTGATACCTATCCCCTCTCTCTTTGGGAGAGGGTAGAATTTCGCCTTTGCCAGAATGAGAAAGGCTGAAATTCGGGT
>CALURE010000142.1 GCA_944323095.1 Candidatus Gastranaerophilales bacterium | reverse complement strand
GGGGAAGACAGCGGATTTTCTCTTAATGCGGATGAATTTGCACAAATGATAAAAGCTGTCAGAGATACTGAAAAAGTTCTCGGGAAAGTAGATTACACCGTTAATCAGGCTAACAGACAAAGTGCCAGATCATTATTTGTGGTAAAAGATATTAAGAAAGGCGAAAAATTTACAAAGGAAAATATTCGTTCAATTCGGCCTTCCAACGGTTTGCATCCGAGATATTACGAAGAGGTATTAGGCAAAACTGCTAATCAGGATTTAAAATTTGGAACACCGTTGAGTTTGGAACATGTTAAAGCCTGATATAATAAATTTGTAATAGTTTCATCGTTTTTGTTTTTGTTGTAATTAAATAATATGGGTTATAATGAAGGCTAAACTTTTTTTCTTTTAATTTTAGTTTTAACACCAGCAACTGTAATAACTTTATGATTATTATGATTTTTAATAGAAAAAATTCTCTCAAGCGGTTTCAATTTAAAATCACTATGGTTCATTTTTTTGGAATTATAATAATTTTTAACATAATCAATTATATATTCAGAAAGTTCGTCAATATCCTCAATCTTATTATAATAATCAAAAGTAATACCATCTTTCCTGAACTTTTCAAGTTTATCGACTAAGTAATTGTACATCCAGTTGCCGTCAGTAAATCTTCTTAAAAATAAACAATAATGTGTTATATACCAATATATAATATTATTTTTATCTCTGCATGGTTGCATTAAAAATTCTTCAATATTTTCTACCCCTTTTTTATCTGCATACCAATCATTATAATCTCTGCAGGTAGTAATAATTTTCTTATCCCAAAGTAATGACTGAACCCCCGTCATTGAATGATTATTAATTATTACATCAACATACTTAAAAAAATTAAGAGAACTTGAGCCATATTCCAAATTATTTACTTTATCAAAAAATATTAAGTTATTATATTTTGCACGAAAATATTCAAGCATATATGGATTCAGCAACCCTTTTTCATAATCATGCTGGGTTACAATAACTCCTATATTTTGTGGAATACTCTCCATTACATAAGACAGATAATCATAATCAGAACAAAAAATTGTTTCATTCTCCAAATTACTCCCTAAAGAACAAAGCGGAAGCAAAACAAGATACTTATATTTTTTCTTTAACTTAATTATATCTTTTTTTATAGGATTATTTTCATCAATTAACTCTACTACACTTTTTTTTAAATTTTCGATGCAAGCATTTTCATAATTACTAAGTTTTAAAGAGCTAATTTTATCACAAAATTTATGCATAAATGTTTCAATGTGCAGAAACGGATCAAAATAAAGAGTTCTAGGAAACGGCGGGCGTGAAAAAATTGCATTTTCGTAAATAAGAACTAATGAATCAGGAAAAATTTTTTCATATATTTCTTTATTTAATCCGTAAACAATTACGATATGAGGAATAAAATTATTTAATTTCCCATAAATCAAATTTTTTATTTTATCAATTACATTATCAGGCAAATTTTTGAAATAATTATAACCGCATTTGTCATTGGCTGACAAAATTTCACCATATATTTGCCTGTTTTCTTCTTCTGAAATTGGAATTAAATTAAGCTCGTCAATAACCTTTGATTTTTTATTTCTTACATAAGTAACCTCAGAAACAATAGTTTTAATATCAACCGATTTGCCTGCATCTTTTAACGGTTTTACCAACCAATTAAAAAAATGATGATATAAAACGGAGCAGCTATCATAACCCAAAACTTCAAAATTGGGTTTAAAATCACATATTAACAATATTTTTAAACTATTTTCCATGTTAAGAGCTAAACATATAAAACACACCAAAATATCAATTTTGATGTATTTTTCCTTTCTTGCCTATTATTCTAGCATAAACAAGAAAAATAATGTTAAAGTTTTTGATTATTTTAGAAATTTTTACACTTATAAAAAGCCTATTTAATAGCGTTTTCACCCTAATACATCAAAATTGATAAAATTGATAAATTTATGGTAGATAAAATAAATATACTGTTATATATTGATCCGTTTTGGCAGGTTGATAATCAGGTTATAAATTATCACCTTGGAACATTGTTGACACAAAATTTGCCTAAACATAAATTCAATATAAAAGCTTTATTTTCAGAAATTTATACAATTAATAAAGAAGTTTTTGATTTTGCTGATTACACTGAGTTTTTTACGATTACAATAGATGAAATAAGAAACATATTTCCAGTAACAATGTCTTATCAAGATATTTGGAAAAAAGAATACAGTGAAAATGGTTTTTCAAATAGTGAAAATCAGTATTTTGCTAATTTATGCAGAGCTAAGTTGAATGGTTTTAAACCGGATATTATATGTTGTATAGGATATTATTCTGATTTTTTGAATTTTGCTTTTCCTGATAGTCTTATTTTATCTCAGGAAAATGCTATTTTTTCATCACGAGCTCCGTTTATGAGGACTCTTTTTTATGATCCTTGCGGTTTTGGCAGATTTTCATTCCTTCACAAATTTCAAAATGAAATAAAAAATATTCAACTGACAAAAGAAGAAAATGATACAATTGAATATCTCAAAGCTTCAATTGTAAAATTGATTGATGAAAATAATCCAATTAAGGAGATATTTGAAAAAGAATTTAAAAATAAATTTAAGAATTTTATATTGCTGCCATTGTGCAATATATCCGGTTATGATGATGAGGAAACAAAATTTCAAACAGAATTTGATTATACGGAATTTGTAATGAAAAATATTCCTGATGATACAGCTGTAATAGTGACCCAGCATGATATAGGCGCGGTCTCTTTAACGTCTGATATGATTTCATACTTTAAAAAGAAATATAAAAATTTTATTTATATGAAAGATGTTCATTCTTTTTTCGGCTCTGCTTCATTAAACTTTTATCAATATTGTAATACCATTTTAAATTGTTTTTCAACTACGGGATTTCAAACTCTTTTATGGGATAATAATGTTATTGCGATGGATAAATATTCACGCTGGTATGCTTCGGGTATCGGTATAAAAGATTTATTTGTACAAAAAAGTTCTTTCATAAATAATATTTTATACTGGTATCTCACTCATTACTGTATATTTGAAAAACGGATATTTGACGGCAACTGGATGTACAATTACTTAGTCGATAAACTTGAAAAGTTCAGGAAAGATGGTATTACTTTTGATTATTATAATAAGATTGAGGATATTGACGAACTTTCTGAATATATAATTGATTATGTTAAAAATTATTATAATTCCAAAAAAATGAACCATAGTGATTTTAAATTGAAACCGCTTGAGAGAATTTTTTCTATTAAAAATCATAATAATCATAAAGTTATTACAGTTGCTGGTGTTAAAACCAAAATTAAAAGAAAAAAAGTTTAGCCTTTATTATAACCGTATTATTTAATATATTTTTTTTATCTTTAATTTTTAATAGTGATTAAAGGAGGTTATTTTATGTTTTATAATGTTTTGAAAGCTAAAGATATTGTTGATTTAGGTGACGAAAAATTTAAGCGTGAAGTTTTGATGGAAGATAACGATAAAAATTTATCTGTTATTGCCATTAAAAAAAATGAAATTATTGATACGCATACATCAATTTGTGATGCTGCAGTTTATGTTTTAGATGGCGAGATTGAGCTTCATTTTGATGCTGAAAAATTTAAAGTTGATAAAGGCGAAATTTTATTGTTCAAAAGAGATACCGAACATAAGGTTTTAGCGTTGAAAGACAGCAAGTTTCTTTTGATTAAGATATAATGTCTGACTTATATGGCAGCTTACACTAAAAAACACATAAATTGCGCCCTCTGAAATAAATTCAGGATAATTCAGGATAACAAAAATTTTGGATTGTTTTGGCAAACAAATTCCGCTGTTACTATATGCTTATTCCCGTCATCCCGAACTTGTTTCGGGATCTCTATGGAGATGCTGAATCAAGTTCAGCATGACGTTTTCGCTTGTAACCAGTCTAAACTTAAATATAAGTTTCAATTTTCAAGTCTGTACTATTAGGTGAATATTTTATAAAATTTTGAAAATGTATTGACATAATCAAGGATAAATGTTAATATTTGATTATGCATAATAGTTTTGACGGGGAAAATTTTTATAATGAATGCCGTAACAAAAATTGGGGCGGTAAAAGATGCAATGCAGGACGCAA
>CALURE010000141.1 GCA_944323095.1 Candidatus Gastranaerophilales bacterium | reverse complement strand
CAGTGCTACAATAAAGTTACATAGCGGTATCGTCTAGTGGTTAGGACGGCAGATTCTCATTCTGTTGACACGGGTTCAATTCCCGTTGCCGCCGATTTAAGACAACAGGCTATAACCTGTTGTTTTATTGTGTCGACATATTAAGATTAAGTAATTGATGGTACTCCAAGACTTGTAGAAATTGGAGTAGACATAAGAACCCTATAAGAGATTATGGCACATAGTTCCATTGTAACAACTCAAAGATATATGCACCCTACATCAAAACGAAAAATAGAAGCAATTGAGGTATTAAATTCATACAGCTAGTATTTTATTCAAATGAAAAATTACCCACAAATTACCCATAGGGGAAAAATTTAATAAATACAAAATAATACATAGACGCAGAAAAGCTTGCTATAACAGGCACAAAATATGCCGCGTCTCGGAATCGAACCAAGGACACAGGGATTTTCAGTCCCTTGCTCTACCAACTGAGCTAACGCGGCATATTATATTTATTAAAAAACGGGCAATAAAATATTCTTTGGGATAAATGGTTGCAAATATTCAATTGCCACATTTTTTATTATATGTACTGAAAATTTTTAGTCAAGAATTTTTTATGAATTGGATGGAGCTATGTATAAAGTAACATTTCTGCCTTCTAATTGAGGTTTTTTCTCTATAACTACAGGCATGTTTTCCATATCTTTCACAAATCTGTTTGCAAGATCAAAGGCAAGATTTGAATGCTGCATTTCACGACCGCGCAGCATTACTACTATTTTTACCTTATTCCCTTGAGATATAAATTTTTCTATACTTTTAATTCTTACCTGATAATCATGAGTATCTATTTTGTATCGTATTTTTATTTCTTTTATATCAACGGTATGCTGTTTCTTTTTAGCTTCTTTTGCACGTTTTTCCTGTTCATATTTAAATTTGCCGTAGTTTAAAATTTTCGCTACCGGCGGTTCCTGATTAGGGTTAATTAATACCAGATCTAAATCTGCATCGTATGCCATTTGCAGAGCTTTAGAGGTTTGTATAATACCGTGGTTTTCACCGTTCTGGTCTATCAAGCGGACTTCTTTGGAACGAATTTTTTCGTTCATTATTGCCTGTTTTTTACTATTTTTATTATCGTTTACAGCTATTGTTATATCTCCTATCTTGTGTTCACAAGTGTCATGGTAGCACAAAATTCTTTTTTTTCCACTGTTATTATAAGAAAATTTCTGTAAAGAAATGTTAATTGTGCCTGAAGTGTTCTGGCAGACGCATTTTTTAGAATTTTTTATTAATTCCTTTCTTTTCCTGTTAAAGTTTTTTTTTAATATGCCGATATTATAATTGGAAATAACGAACATTTACAAAAGAATTATAAGGAGTATTGTATGAAAGAAGAAATCGCAGCCGAGAAATCTGTTCCTGAAGTCTATTTTGACATGAATAACGGTGAATTTGTAAAAATTGATATGAGTTTGCCGCTTCAAATGTTATTTGATGATGTTATGACTTTTGTCTCAAAAACAGAAATTTAGAAATGTGTAAAAAGAGTTAAGTTTTATATTAACTCTTTTTTTGTTACATTTTATAGTAAAATGTCGATGTTCATGTAATAATACATATATTAAAATTCTTGTGAAGAGGGATTGTATATGGTTAAATATTTGAAAAAATATATATGTACATCGGCAGTATTGTTAGTTTCTGCTCTGCCGGTTTTGGCTGATTTTAAAGAGCATTTTGATTTAGGACAGCAGTATTTATCAAATTATCAGTATTCAGGAGCTGTTACTGAATTTAAAAGTGCGTTAAGAATAAATTATCTTGATAATTCTGCGAGAATTGGGCTGATAAACTCTTATCTTGCAAGAGGTACGTATTATGCAAATACTGATAAGGATTATGCAAAGGCCGCGGATGATTACAGGGCAGCTTTGTTCTATCTTTTGTATTACCCGAATGAAAATCAGGTTAGAAATTCTTCACAGGCAATTGTTCAGGTTACATCCAATTTGAATAAATGTTTAAATGAGATAAATTTTGATGCTTCTCCCGTGAACAGGTTTGAGACAGCAAAGCAGTTACGTGCTGAAGGGAATTTTGCTGCGGCGGGATATGAGTTTAATCAGACATTATCTGATAAAAATCTGCTTAAAGAAAGTTTTGAGCAGACAGGTGATATTATGAAGCTTATCGGTAATAATCCTAAAGCCGCTGAATATTATAAAAAAGCTGTTTCTGTTGCTCCTGCTGATATAGATTTGCGTCTGGCTTATGCAAAAATTCTGGATAAACTAGGGAAAGAGGACGAAGCTGTAGAGGAATATAATTATATTTTATCCAAGACAACTGATAATAAAGATGTTTTGTATTCTCTTGAGAGGATATACAAAAGAAAGCTTGAAGAATCTCCGAATGATGCTGCAGTTACCGCTAATTTAGGCGCGATTATGCAAAAGGCAGGTAATTTTGATGAAGCTTTAAGATATTATTCAAAAGCTGAATATTTAGATCCTTCAAATGTCAACACAAGATTGAATGTCGGGACTTTATACCAGCAGAAGGGCGACTATAAAACAGCAATAACCGCTTATGATTCTGTACTTATAATTTATCCTGATAATGCACAGGCAAACCTTTATAAGGCTCAATCTCTTGCTGCAATGGGAGATAAAAAGAGTGCAAGTGATTTTTATAAAAAAGTTCTATCTTTGGAACCGAATAACGAAATCGCACGGACAGAAATGCTGAATATGGTTAAAGATACGATGACTACAGCACAGTTTGTTGATTATGTAAAGAAAAATAATCCTCAAAATGCGTCAGGTATTTTATATAATTATGCACTTGATTTGCATAAACAAAATAAACTGAATGAAGCAATTTCGATTTATAATGAGGTAATTAAGCTGACACCTTCAAATCCGGAAGTTTACGTAAATCTCGCAATTGCGCAGGGGCAGAACAAAAATTATGACAGTGCACTTGCAACATTAAATACTGCAAATATAAAATTTCCGAACAATGCACAGGTAAAAGATGCTTTAAAATCAATTCAGGCACAATCAACGGATGAAAAACTTGAAATTGCCGCAAACTACTACAACAATAAAGATTATCAGAATGCAATAAATGAATACTTAAAAATTACACCGGCTACTTCTGATACAATGCTTGGTGTGGCATCCTGTTATCAAAATATGGGCGATAACGATAAAGCAATTGAATATTATAAAAAAGCATTAAATCTTGCACCGCAAAATTCTGATATTGCATATTATATTGCAGCTTTATATGCTGATAAAGAGGATATTTCAAATGCAAAAGGTTATGCAGAGAAAGCTGTTTCATTGAATAAAGATAACAAACAGGCGAATGAACTTCTTGAAAGTTTAAATGCTCAGCTTGCTTCTCAGGAGCTTGACAAAGCTATTTCTCTTTTTGACAGTGAAAATTATACGGAAAGTTTGGCTTTATTGAATAAAATATTGTTTGCACAGCCGGATGACGCATATGCATTATACTATAGAGGAATGATTTATGACACTCAGAAAAAATACAGCCAGGCAATAACTGATTACAAGAAAGCAATAAGCATTAATCCAGATTTGACAATTGTAAATTATTTAATAGGTGTTGATTATGATATGCTTGAACAGTATAAAAATGCAGTGTCGCATTATAAAGCTTTTACAAATTCTTATTCTGAAAACGATGATTATTTCAAATACGCTCAAACCAGATTAGGTGAATTAAAGCAATATGACAAATAACAGAGTTTTAACACTTATACAAAGCAGAGTTTCACTTGCTCCTATGGCAGGCATAACTGATTACGTATTAAGAAGTCTAATTAGAAAATATTCAAAAAACTGTCTTTTGACAACGGAAATGATAAGTTCTGAATATTTGGCACAAACAATGAATGGTCGAAGTGGCACAGAGATTTTAAAGAGGGATGAAAATCATTCGCCGATATCTTATCAAATAAGCGGTCACAAGCCGCATTTAATGCGTCAGGCTGCGGAATTTTTAAACAATTATGCGGATATGATTGATATTAATATGGGTTGTCCAGTAAAAAAAGTAGTAGGCGGGCAGGATGGATGCGCCTTAATGAGAAATCCTGAACTTGCAGCCGATCTTGTTAAAGCAGTAAAAGACGGAACGGACAAACCTGTAAGTGTAAAATTTCGTCTCGGCTACACGGCAGATGAGATGAA
>CALURE010000140.1 GCA_944323095.1 Candidatus Gastranaerophilales bacterium | reverse complement strand
GTTTATAAAATGCAGGCAAGAACCATAAGAAGTAATGTACCGATCTGCATGGCCGTTGCCATGTTCTGTGAAAATTTGTTGGAATCATATTTGCTTGCAGTTTTCTGTGCTTTATAGGCGCTTGATATTCTTCTCAGCCTGTCTTGCTGGGTGTCTGAGTTGAAGGTTGTGCCAAACATTGTTGATTCAATTCTGGACAATCTGTTATCTGTGCTGTCACCGTTAAAAGATTGATTAAATATTGATTTTTCAACAGATGCGAGATTTAATCTTACCGGCTTTTGATTTTTGGATTTGTTATAGGCATCATAATCAAATTCTGGCGGGCCGTACTCTCCGAGATTGTAATTCTTGTCAAGTGAAATTGTTTCTCCGTCATAAAATTCATTGGAATCCTGTGCTATGCTGTTGTTCATAAGAGAGTGCGGCTTTATTTTTGCCTGTAGTCTTTCAACACGTGAAGAAAAAGCGTCAGTTTCAAATGTCTGCCCGAGAGCCTCTTTTTCAAGTTTTGCAAGTCTGCTATTTAAATCCTGATTTTTAAATTCCTGTTTAAATAATTTTTTTTCAAGCTCGTTGATTGACGGGTAATCAACATTAGCGCCTGCGGGAGGCATTTTTTCTTGTGCTATTGTTTCTCTGTAGTCATCTTCCTCGGCAAAAGTGTCTTCCTTAGGTGTAATTTCCTGTCCTATCAAGTCTGCTGACATATCTTTTTTTAAGGAAGCGATACGTTCGTTAACAGATTTATTCGGCTTGCTTTGACCGTAAACACTTTCTTCAATTCTTGAAAGTCTTGAAGCGTCATCAGATGTTGTATATGTAAAACCGTATAAAGAATTTTCCAGATTATCAAGTATTGCTCCGTACTGGCTTGCAATACAAGGGTTAGAGATAATCAAAAAACTAAATATTAATATAAATTTTTTCATAGCCTTAAACTCCTTAAAGACAGGATAAGGGTGAACGTTATGAAAAACTATTCAACACGGTCGGGATTTGAAAAAGCTTATATTTCAATAAAAAATCGTAGAACTTAAGCACTACGATTTTTTTTTAATTAGTATAAAGTATTAAATTAAGTGTTTATATCGAAGTCTATACTATTTATGCGTAAAAACGTCATGCTGAACTTGTTTCAGCATCTAGCAGCAATTAGACCCTGAAACGAGTTCAGAGCCTGCCCTGAATTTATTTCAGGGGTGACAATTTAGATGTTGCTTAGTATAGACTTCGATATATGCCCGTAAATTCAAGGTTAATGTCTTAATTTTTTCAACGCTTCAAGTTCATCCTGAAAGGGGGATAAATTGGTTAATTTCTCAATAATTCCCGGCAGTTTTTCACAAACATAATCTATTTCTTGTTCTGTAGTATATTTGCTCAGAGAAAATCTTATGCTTCCATGAATTGCCGTAAACGGAACATTCATGGCTCTTAATACATGGCTTGGTTCTAAAGATCCTGATGTGCAGGCACTGCCTGAACTTGCGCAGATGCCTAAATCACTCAGGTGAAGAAGAATTAATTCCCCTTCAATGTATTCAAAGCCTATGTTTGTCGTGTTAGGAACCCTGTTTACGATACCTGTGTTTAATCTTGCATTGAATACGTTTTTAACGATATTTTTTTCAAGCTTATCACGCAGTCTTTTAACTTCCGTTGCCTCATATTTCAAATGGTCTTGAGCAAGTTCAGCTGCTTTTGCCATTCCGACAATATAGGGAACATTTTCCGTTCCCGCACGTTTGCCGCGTTCCTGATGCCCGCCGATAATCAGAGGGGTTATAAGCGTTTTGGAATTTACGTATAAAGCGCCGATACCTTTCGGAGCGTGGAATTTATGGCCTGAAATCCCCATCAAATCAACTCCGAGAGCCTGAACATCAATCGGAATTTTGCCTGATACCTGAACAGCATCTACAAAGAATTTTGTTTCCTTGTTTTTAGATTTAATAATTTCAGATATTTTTTCAATCGGGAAAATTACACCTGTTTCGTTGTTGGCATACATTATTGAAACAAGTGCCGTATCATCATTAATGGATTCTTCTAATTGAGCCAGATAAAGTTCTCTGTTTGAATTTACGCCGATATAATCAACGTTGTAACCTTCTTTTTCAAGAGTTTGATATAGGTTTAAAACGCAGGGGTGCTCAACTTTTGTCGTTATAATATGTCTTTTATTTTTGTTCATGTTCAAAACCCCGCGGATTGCTGTGTTTGCACTTTCAGAACCGCAGGAAGTGAAGATGATTTCTTTTTCATCTTTTGCGTTAAAAAAGTCTTTCATAACCCCGCGTGCTTCTTTTACTGCATGGTTGGAACGCTTTGCAAATTCGTAAACGCTTGAAGGGTTTGCATATTCTTCTTTTAAAAAGGGGAGCATAGCATCTAATACTTGAGGATCAACTTTTGTTGTTGCGTTATTATCTAAATATATTAAACTCATTTTTATACCTCTACAACTTCAATATTAGCATCAACCGTATCTCTCAAAGTTTTTTCTACAAATGCTTTAAGAGTAAGATGTGAATTTTTGCATCCCGAACATTTTCCGCGCAGTTTTACCATAACTTTATTGCCGTCAATATCGACTAAAGTTATGTCTCCTCCGTCTTTTCTCAACTCATTTGAAATTTGATTTTCTATAACGTTGTTTATTTTCAAAATCTTTTGAGCAGGGCTGAGAGTTGATGCTGTCTTTTCTTCCTGTTCTTCTTTTTTATAGTAAGTGTCAATGATATCTTGAATTAAACCTTTACATTTCCCGCAGGCGCCGCCTGCTTTTGTATAATTTGTAATTTCTTCAACGGTTTTAAGCCCGTTTATTTTTATTGCATCCCAGATTACATTTTCAGTAATCCCAAAGCAGGTGCAGACAATTTTTTCACGCTGTTTGTTTGCTTCTTCTTCGTTTCTGATATCATCAAGGTCAGTGTAGTCATCATAATTTTTCAGAGCATCTTCCAATGCTTCATATCCCATAACAGAGCAGTGCATTTTCTCTGGAGGAAGTCCGCCTAGTTGGTCTGCAATATCTTTGTTTGTAATTTTTTTTACTTCATCAATTGTTTTACCGATAATCATTTCGGTCAGAATACTTGAGCTTGCAACTGCAGAACCACAGCCGAAAGTCTGGAATTTTGCATCTGTTACAATTCCGTTGTTAATTTTTAAATATATTTTTAAAGAATCTCCGCATGCTAAAGAGCCTGCTTCGCCGATTGCATCGGCATTATCAATTTTACCCACGTTTCTGGGGTTTCTGTAATGATCTATAACTTTATCCGAGTAATCCCACATAGTCTTTATCCTTATTATCTAATACATAATCCTGAACGTCGGATTGACCTCCGTGTTTCGGGATCTTAATATAATTATATTTTATCTCAAAAACTTTTGAGGGAATACATACTTAATATAAAATTAATTATTTTATATTAAGTTATATTTTTTGTCATACTGAATTTATTTCAGTATCTCTTATGGATTCTGAAACGAGTTCAGAATGACGCAAAGCCGTAAGGTATAGTAGCCTTTTTGGCTGAATGAGATGCTGGGAAATTTTTTATCAAAGGTAATCCTAAATCTTCAAAGATATAATCAATCTCATCAGCACCCAAAAAGTCGCCTATTGCTATTGCTTTAGTGTTTTTACGGATTTTTTCTATATTAAAGAGCTGTGTAACCATTTTATCTATTTTGTAAGGAGGTTCGTTCAAATCTTCCAAAAATAGCGTAAATTCAAAATCCGGTATAAAATCCTGCCCGCAGAGTGAAACAAGAGTTGATAGATTTCCGCCCCAGAATACTCCTTCATATTCAAATCTGCCTGTCATTACGGTTTCAAAAAACTTGTTAATTGTATATTCGCATAAATTTTCCTCTCCAAAGTCGCTTAAAATCATTGGGCCAGAGAATGTCGCAAGTCCTGCTCGTTTTAGAAACATTGCATTAAGTGCTGTAATATCAGAGTATCCGCAAAAAATTTTAGGATTTTGGCGAATTATATCATAGTCGATTTTATTTATAAGCCTTATTGCACCGTAACCGCCGCGCAGACAAATGATTGCATTAACAGATTTATCCGCAAACATTTTATGGAGTGCGTCAAGTCTTTCTTCATCAGTTCCTGCAAGATATCTGTTTTTTGAATAGAGATTATCGGATAATTTAACCTTATAGCCTCTGTGTTCAAAAAACTCTATTGCTCGTTTAAGATTTGTGTCATCTTCCATTG
>CALURE010000139.1 GCA_944323095.1 Candidatus Gastranaerophilales bacterium | reverse complement strand
TCTGTTTTTTCTGATAATTAGCAATCAATGCAGGCATTGTTAATGCTGCAACTATCCCTATAATCCCAAGAGTGATTAAAACCTCCGCCAATGTAAACGCAGCATTCCGTTTTAGATAATGGTGAAGAGTGAAGGGTGAAATGCTTTTTCCTGTCCCCTTGCGGGAGATGGGGAGTTCGTAGGGTGGGATAAGCATAGCGTTCCCACCTGAATGATTATTTGAAGATAGGAGGGTAGGAGGATTAGAAGATAGGCTATTTACTGATAATAGCTTTCCCTCATACCTTCCTATCTTCTTACCCTCTAAATCGCCTGACCTCCGGACTTCCTGACCTCGGTCTGCCATCATAAGCTGGATTCTTTCGCCTGTTGGCTCAGAATGACCTGCCCGAAACAAGTTCGGGATGACATTAAAGCTAAAAACCTTTGTTACATCGATATCCTGTTGGGGGGGGGGCAGCTCAAAGCTTCTCTATACAACATTTTTCATCCTCCTAAATATCCGTTCTGTTTTTATTATTTCCGATTTTTTTAGTTTTGTCAATAGTTATCTAACCTGTCAGATTAAAAAATCCGGCAATTAGTCCAACAAGTGCAGATACTCCCAGATAAAACAAAGGATCGCGTTTTTCTGTTAAACTTGCAATAAATAAGCCCGCAAGCAAAACTATTCCAAATAAATTTATGCTGTTAATAAACATATCAATGCCTACTGCCGCTAAAAGTCCGCACCCCGCAGGCTTTAGTGTATAAATTACAGAACGGACATATTTGTTATGTTTGAATTGCTCTAAGAGTTTTGAAATTATTATGATAAGGATTAAAGATGGCAGTATAACAGCGGTTGTTGCAATAAAAGCGCCTGTTATTCCTGCTGTTGTAAACCCCGCAAATGTCGCGACATTCACACCCACTGGACCAGGGGTTATTGAGGATACTGCTATCATGTCGGTAAGTTGTTTTGTGGTGTACCATTTTTGTACATCAGCAATATGGTATAAAAAAGGCAAAGTCGCATAACCGCCGCCGAAAGAAAACAGACCTATATGAAAAAATTCTAAAAATAACTTTAAATATATTATCATTCTTTTTCGTTATCCTCATGTTCTATTTTCTTTTGGTACGGAAGCAATAAACCTATGAATATTGCAAGAATAATTAACGCAGCAGGCGGTGCCTTAAAACAGGCTGATAAAATAAATGTTATGAAAAATATCCAACACGAAAATTTATCAACAACACTTTTCCTCCACATTTCTTTTACTGCCAGATATATTAAAAGTACAACACCTATACCTACTCCCCAGAATAGGCTCTGGATAAACTGCATTTTAACAACTTCTTCAAGAATTCTTGCAATCAAAATTATTGAAACGAATGCAGGTGTAACAATTCCGAGTGTTGCCGCTAAAGCTCCTGCAGTTTTTCGTAACTTGTAACCAACGAAAATTGCTGTGTTTGCAGCAATGATTCCGGGTACACTCTGCCCCAGAGCATAATATTCGCATAATTCGTCATCATCTATCCATTTTTTTTTATCGACAAGCTCAGATTGCAAAAGCGGCAAAATAACATATCCGCCGCCAAGCAATAATGTTCCGACTTTAAAAAAAGTTTTAAATATTTGATATAAAGTCTTTTCCATAAAATTTATTATATAACAAGTATTACATTTTTCTACTGTTTTTTATTAAACGTCAAAAACCGCGCAACAAACGCGGTTTTTGACAGTTTTCTAATTATTAAGAGTTGCTTTTAACCTTGCCATAGCTCTTGCAATAGCGGCTTCTGCACGTTTGGCATCAATTTCCGCTCCGGCTTCTGCAAGTCTTTCCTGTGCACGTTTAAGCGCATCTTTTGCACGGGTTACATCAATTTCATCGCCGCTTTCTGCTGTTGTGGTTAAGATTAAGGCTTCATCGTCTTTAAATTGAAACACTCCGCCCATTGTCGTAAAATATTTTACATCATTATTTTTTACGGTCTTTGTAACTCCGATATCAAGAGCAGCCATAACCGGTATATGATTTTTTAAAATTCCTATTTCACCATCTGTTGTTTTTGTGTAAATTTCATCTACATCTTCATCAAAAACAATTCTTTCATGTGTAATTATTTTTAAATGCATAAATACCCTTTCAGAGGGCAGGATGTCAGGAGGGCAAGAGGTCAAGTTTTTAATCTTTTATTATTTGCCTTCCTGCTTGCCTTCTATTTTAACGTTTTTGCTTTTTCAACGGCTTCTTCAATTGTACCTACCATATAGAAAGCTTGTTCCGGCAGGTCATCGTGTTTGCCTTCAATAATTTCTTTAAAGCCTTTAATTGTGTCTTCAAGTTTTACGTATTTACCTGAAATTCCGGAGAACTGTTCTGCAACAAAGAACGGCTGTGATAAAAATCTCTGGATTTTTCTTGCTCTGTTAACAGTTTCTTTATCTTCGTCAGACAGCTCATCCATACCTAATATGGCAATAATATCCTGTAGTTCCTTGTATTTTTGAAGAATTTCCAGAACTTTTCTTGTTGTATTGTAATGTTCGTCACCGATAATATTCGGATCAAGAACTCTTGAAGATGATTCCAGCGGATCAACTGCCGGATAAATACCTAATGATGCAATTTGTCTTGAAAGAACAGTTGATGCATCAAGGTGTGAGAATGTTGTTGCCGGTGCAGGGTCAGTCAGGTCATCTGCCGGTACGTAAATTGCCTGAACAGATGTGATAGAGCCGTCTTTTGTTGAAGTAATTCTTTCCTGCAATTCTCCCATTTCGTTTGCAAGTGTCGGCTGATAACCTACAGCTGACGGCATACGACCGAGAAGCGCTGAAACTTCCGAGCCTGCCTGAGTAAATCTGAATATATTGTCAACAAATAACAATACATCCTGTTTTGAAAAGTCTCTAAAATATTCAGCGGCGGTCAAAGCAGAAAGTCCTACTCTCATTCTTGCTCCAGGCGGTTCGTTCATCTGACCGTAAATCAACGCAACTTTGTCGATAACACCGGATTCTTTCATTTCGTTCCACAGGTCGTTTCCTTCACGGGTTCTTTCGCCTACACCGCCGAAAACTGAAACACCGGAATGCTCCATTGCAATATTATGGATTAATTCCATGATAAGAACGGTTTTACCGACACCGGCACCACCGAATAAACCAATTTTACCGCCTTTTTGATATGGTTGTAACAGGTCAATTGCTTTAATACCTGTTTCAAGAATTTCAATATTAGTATTTTGATCTGTTAATTTTGGGGATTCTCTGTGTATTGGGAGATAAGTATTTGTTTCGATAGGCCCCATTTTATCAACCGGATCGCCTGTTACATTCAAAATTCTTCCTAAAATTGCTTTCCCTACAGGGATTTTAATAGGCTCATTTGTATTTGTAACTTTCATGCCTCTTTTCAAACCGTCGGTTGATGACATTGCAACAGTTCTAACTCTGTTTCCTCCGAGCATTTGCTGTACTTCTGCAACTACATAACTTCCGTCATCTTTGTTTATATGCAAAGCGGTATAAATTTCAGGAAGTTCTCCCTGTTGGAATTCAACGTCAATAACCGGACCGATAATTTTAGTTATTAACCCCTCATTTTTAGTTAATGTATCCATTTCCTCTCTCCTTTTTTTATAAACTAATTATAATACAAGAAAAAAAAATAACAAATAATTATTATTTTTTACGAAAATCAATGTTATCGGCAACTAAAAACAAACTAATCGTACTTTCTTTGCCTCCGGCGGGTCTTCCAGACAGGGGCACTTTTGATGGCAAAAGTGCCTCAAAACCAGCGGCACGCTTCACTCGCTAATAATTTGCAAGGTTCAGCATTAAGGTGTGTAAACTCGCTATATTAACAGTCATTCCGAACTTGTTTCGGAATCTCCTTTATCGCTCAAACAATACACACCTTTGTAGTTTGCTTCACCTGCAATTATTGCTCGTTTTCGCTATCGCCGCAACAAAACAAATAATTCGGCTGTTAGCGAAGTGAACAATCAATGTTTGCGAGACAACAACAAAGCCGGCTATTGTTTGATCGGAAAGTCAATTAGACCCTGAAACAAGTTCAGGGTGACAGATGAGCGAGTTTAGTTTGTAGGGTGGGATAAGCGAAGCGTTCCCACAAGATTGACTCAGTGGATAATTTTTTCGTGCGCTTTGCGCACCGAAAACAGCCTGCCCTCTTACCTTCCTGCCCTCTGTTAATATATTCCGATAACATTTTTTATGTAAAATTTGTTAATATTACACTAGCAAAAAACATTTTTCTCATGTATTATTCCATTC
>CALURE010000138.1 GCA_944323095.1 Candidatus Gastranaerophilales bacterium | reverse complement strand
TTGATAAAATATTTGAATTAACAGCGTTTGATTATGAAACAACGGAAGATATTGAAAAACCGTTTGATATGGTTGATTCCGGCAAAGCCGAAGCCGGGATCTTGCTTTTGTAAAAGATTAAAGCTCTGAATGGACTAACAGTCATACTGGACTTGTTTCAGCATCTCATTATTGCAGAATTAATTTTAGTCATCATTGTTATACCCGAGTTCAACAGCTTTTTTATAAGCCTTTTCAGCTTCTTTGTTTCGCCCGAGAGCACCGAGAATTTCTGATTTGACATGATAACCGTATTTATCAGCACCGCCTAAGAGAATTGATTTATTTATGCATACCAATGCATTTGAAAAATCTTTTAACCGGCCGTAACATATAGCCATTTTATAATATATGAATTCATTTTCATGAAATTCAAGCGCTTTTTTACCTGTTTCAATTGCTTCTTCATATCTTTTTAAATCTAATAAAAGATTCATTTTATACTTATAAATATCATAAGTTTTTTCTTTTAATAGGTGTTTATTTATATACAAAAGAGCTTTGTTATAATCTTCCAGATAAGAATAGCAGTATGAAATATAATATGCAGTTTCATTTTCCGCTTCAGGATGTTTTTTATCAAAGTTTAAAAGCAGCTCAAGCGCTTCATCAAACTTGAACAAACCGGCCAGACACATAGCCTTGCTAAAATATAATTCTGCATTTTCCTGATTATTCAAAATTGCCATATTTATATACTTTACAGCATTTTGGAAATCGTCTAAATCTCTATATTCTCCTGCTATACGTTCATAACATTCAACAAAACTGTCGTCTTCATCCAAGACTCGTTTGTAAATTTCAATAGCTTCTTCATGGCATCCTAATATAGATTTTATATCAGCCATTCGCACATAGTATAATGGTTTTGGCTTAATTTTAATAGCTTTCTCTATATATTTCAATAATTTTTCGGGCGGAGCGTTATTGAAAATAGGATCAGCAAGCTGATAATACCTTTTATCTTTAGGATAAAATATCATATTTAAATTTGTACATATATTATAAGAAGGCCATACTTTTAATAAATCAAAGGTGTACAAAAATAATATTGACCACAAAGCTGCTATTAACCCTGAATCAAATAAATATCTTATATCAGCTTTTAATGGCTTTAAAGCCTGATTTAACGCAGATTTAGCCTCTCCTTTCCATAAATATGCACTACATTTTGCTATTATTAACCAATTAGATCCGTCTTCTTCATAGTTAAGTATTTTTTCACAATATTTGTCTATAATTTTTTGTTTGCTTCCATCGTTATTTTGGCCTCTATACACTTCCGCGGCCAAAAAATCCGCAATATAATAATCTTCAGGAGCCTTTTCTAAAAGATTGTTCAAATACCTTTCTGCCTTAGAATATTTTTCATCACTAATATATATTTCAGCCAAAAGAGCATCAGCATAGTAATAATCCGGATCAAGTTTTTTTGACATAAACGCATACTTTAAAGCTTTTTTATTATCATCTTTGTTAATATACGCATCTGCAAGAAATGCATAGTTTTGAGCAGTAGCCTTGCCGTCTGCAATACGTTTTTTTAGAAGCTTAATAACTTTTCCGGCATTGAATTTATTTATATGCATTTCCGCATCTTTATAAAAAATAGTAATATTATCAAACATAACTAACCTCAGTATATCTATCGGCACAGAAAGGAATCTCTTTAAAAAATTTTACAATTATTTACACGATAAGCAATTTCCCAAACACAAAATCCTTTATATAAATACAGGGGAAAATAAAAAAGGGGATATATGTTTGTTTATCAGACAACGCTTTACAACAGTATGCTTCTAAATCCATACATGAATTATCTCATGCCTTTTATGAATTTTCAGTACAACAATTATCAAAGGCCTGACTTTAATTCTGTTAATCAAAATCCAATAAGGCGAAGGCTGGATCTTCCAGTTTTGAAAGAAAGGCTAAATATTCAGCCAGAACGCAGCACAACGACTGAGAAAATGCCCGACCCACAAAAAAGAACTGTTAAAATTACGACTGCACGCACGGAAAAAGAACTTGAACAGCTTCTCAAACAGAATAAATATAACAAAAACAAAGGCGAACTCCTTGCAAAGAATGTTGTTGAAGGATTACCCGCATACAGAGATCCTGAAAATCCGCTGTGTGCCAGATACGTAAAAAATGCAATCGTAAAAAGCGGTCTGGGGCCATACATAAACGGCAACGGTGAATACTGCAAATATATATTACGTGCAAATGATAATTTTAAAGAAATTAAAGTAAAAGGAAATGTACTTGAAGCTCTTCCTGTCGGATCAATTGTAGTCTACGATGCATTTACTCCCTGTATTGATGCGAATGGAAATGCTAATCAAATAGGGAAAGACGGTCATGTTTTAATAATGATCGGAGACAAAAAAGGCTGCAGCGACATAATTGAAGACAGAATACCTTTAACAGATAATGCTTACGTATTTATCCCTGTTTAAATTTCTTTACATTTAAGCAATTTTTCTAAATATAAATACTTTATATTTATAGAGGAAAAATTAAGGGGAAATATTTTGGCTTTACTGAACTTAAAAAATCGCAAATACACTTTTCAGAGTTTAAATACTCCTCAGTTCAACACATATATGCCTGCAAATACTTATAATATATTTAGCGCATATATGATGCCAAATTTTAATTTAAATTTTCCTGTTTTCAGAACAGATAATATTATAAAATTAGCAAATACATCTTACAGGACAAACCAATCGAATAATTATAAACTTAACGCAGGTATGCCGACAAGACTATCCGGCAATATCGGAAATGATATTGCAACACTTGCCAAACAATATCTTGGCTACAGAGAAAGCGACGGTTCATTTAAACTGTTCACAGGCGGTAAAAATCAAGCCTGGTGTGCTGATTTCGTAAGTTATGTTGTTAAACAAACTTATCGTGAAAACGGTAAACCAATACCTGCAGGATTTGGCTCATCAAGCGTGGAAGGCTTAAGACAATGGGGAATAAATAATAACTGTTATCTTAACACAACCGGTTCAGCAAATAAATCTTCACTCATAGCACAAAATGTAAAACCCGGAGATATTGTTATATTCAAAAACGGAACATCACATACAGGCATTGTGACAAAAGTAAATTCTGACGGTTCATTCCAGACTGTTGAAGGAAATACGTCAAACAAAGTTGGCTATAGAAATTATTCTGCAAACGACGGTAAAATCAGCGGATTTGTTCAAATAGGTTGATGACCTGCGCATTTAATTCATCCATACTTCCGTTATTAGTTATAATGCAATCACATTTTTTTACTTTTTCATCCTGCGATATCTGGGCATTCATACGTGCTTTTGCATGTTGTATTGAGTAATTATTCCGTTTCAAAAGTCTTGCAAGCCGAATATCATCAGCAGCGTAAACAAAAATAATTTTGTCAAACAAATATTCCATATTTGCCTCAAACAATAGAGGAATTCCGACAAAAATAAAATCTTCCGATTTGTTTTCTTCAAAAAATGACTTTATTTCATCAGCAATCTGCGGATGCATAATTGATGATATCTTTTGCCTTGCATTTTCATCGGAAAAAATAAGCTGTCCGACTTTGTATCTTGAAAACTCTCCGTTTTCAAATACATCATAATTCCTAAAAGCATCAAAGAGCTCTTTATTTTCTACCGTCAAAAGTTTATGCGAAACTTCGTCTGTATCAAGAACTTTGTATCCCTTTTCTTCAAGAAACTTTTGAACTGTTGTTTTTCCTGAGGCAATATTACCGCAGATTGCTATTTTTTTCACTGTTTTGAAATCCTGTTTAAAAAATTCTTCAACTCTCTGATTTGAATAGGTTTTATAGGCTTAAACTCACCGCGTTTCAACCCGTCAAGAGTCAATGTCGCATGCTGAATGCGTTTCAATGTTTTAACCTCATACCCGACAGCTTTAAACATTTTCCTGATCTGTCTGTTCATCCCCTGATACAGTGTAATCCGCATTTCAGTATGCGAACTGTCCATTTCTAAAACTTCTATATCTGCATAAGCGATTTTACCGGGTTCCAGCTCAATTCCGTTTGCAAGCTTTTCAAGTTCATGTCTGTGTATTGAAGAATTAATCGTAACAAGATAAACTTTCGGAACCTTTACTGACGGATGGGTTAAAGCATTTATTAAATCGCCGTCATTTGTAAGTATTAAAAGGCCTGTTGAATCTTTATCCAAACGTCCGACAGGTTTCAGGCTGAACAATTCCTCAGGCAGTAAATCATAAATTGTTTTTCT
>CALURE010000137.1 GCA_944323095.1 Candidatus Gastranaerophilales bacterium | reverse complement strand
GGTAAAACCATATCTGCTTTAAATCCGTTTGTGAGTTCGTTTAATTCAGCTTCACTCATCGGAGCCAAAGATTTTTCGCCGGTTTCGGTATTAATTTTTTCCGCAATAACATTTCTCAAAATTGAACAGGCTCTTGCGTGTGCATATTGAACATAGAAAACAGGGTTTTCATCAGTATTTTTCTTTGCAAGTTCAATATCAAAATCAAGAGTTGTGTCAATATTTCTCATTGACATCCAGAAACGCGTGGCATCAATGCCCACTTCGTCAATCAAATCTTCAAGCGTAACCATATTTTTACGTTTGCCCATTCTGACTTCGTTACCGTCAATAACGAGATTAACAAGCTGACCAAGAAGTACTTCCAATTTATTCGGATCATATCCTAAAGCCTCAATTGATGCCTTTACACGCGCGACATAACCGTGATGGTCTGCTCCCCAGATGTTTATCATTCTGTCAAATCCGCGTTCTAGTTTGTCTATATGATAAGCAATATCTGCTGTGAGGTAAGTATTTGAGCCGTCGGCTTTTTTAATTACTCTATCCTGATCATCACCGTAGTCAGAAGATTTAAACCAGTCTGCACCGTCTTTTTTATAAATTTTACCGCTTGCTTTCAATTTATTAACACATTCTTCAACTTTTCCTGATTTGTGCAGAGATAATTCTGAATAAAAATTGTCAAAATGAACTTTAAATTTATCTAATAAATCACGCTGAACCTTTTCTTCGTATTCTTTTGCAAAATCACATAATTTATTCAAAGTTGAAGGGTTTAAAGGTTTAAAGGTTGAAAGGTTTGTATCAGGGTATGTTTTTAGATATTCTTTTGCCACAGGAATTAAGTAATCCCCAGGATAATAATTTTTTCGTTCAGTTTCATCTGTCGGGAAATCTACATCTTCACCCAACTCCTTACGAATTCTGATTGCAAGAGAATTACCGAGTTTTTGAATTTGTGAGCCTGCATCATTAATATAAAATTCCTGATAAACGTCTTGCCCGTAGAATTTTAAAAGATTTGCAAGAACTGATCCCATAGCAGCCCAGCGACCGTGTCCGATATGAAAAGGACCTGTCGGATTTGCCGATACGTATTCTAAGATTATTTTTTCTGTTTCAACATTTTCAGGTTTCCCGAATTCCTTTTTCACAGTAAAGATTTCTTCAACAAGATTAGAGAGAATTTTTTTACCTGCTTTAAAATTTATAAATCCGCCGATAACAGTGTATTCATTATCATCTTTTTCAATATATTCTAAGATAGTGTTTGCAATCTGAGGGGGAGCAATTTTGGCAAATCTTGCAAGCTGCGAAACGTTAACCGCATAGTCGCCAAAATCAACATTTTTAGGTCGTTCAGGTTTTAAAGTCCCTTTTACATATTCGCTCATCGCACCCAATTTATTATTTTTTATAGCTTTTTCTATTGCATTCTCAATTTCACTTATAAAATAATCTTTTATCATATTTTTCTCTCCATAAAATTTATCCGTGAAATAATTATACAATAAACAAACTATATGAAATCAGATGTTTGTAATATAATATTAATATGATGAATGTCCAAAACATTATCGACAGAATTCGCGAAATAATGGATGATGAAACGCTGATTCAGCTTAAAGACGAGTTGAACAGCTATCATGTTGCCGATCTTGCCGATATTTTTCAGGAATTAAAACCCGAAGAGAGACTTCAGTGTTTTAAATTGCTGGAAGTTGAAAAAGCGGCTGATTTAATGGAATATCTTCCCCCCCAGATGCAGGTAGAACTTTTAAGTGACATAGATGAAAATCTTGCATCACAAATTTTAACCCAGCTACCTCATGACGCTGCTGCAGATGTTCTCGGGGATATGGAAGAAGATGAAAGTGAAACATATTTAGACAAACTTCCGCACAAATTTTCAGAAGAAGTAAGAGAACTTCTAACATATAACGAAGATACCGCGGGCGGTATCATGAATCCGTCTGTTTTGACTGTAAATTCAGATATGAGTGTTCAGGATGTATTAAATCATATAAGAATTAAGGCAGAACAGGATAATATGGAACTTTATTACGTCTACGTGGTTGATAAACAAAATCACCTGTTAGGTGTTGTTTCGTTGAGAAAACTTTTAACTTCTCCCACAAATCAAAAAGTCGAAGATATAATGATTTCAGATATAGTAAAATTGCATGTAGACGATTACAGTGATTTTATAATTGATGAATTTATGAAATACCAGTATAACGCGCTTCCTGTAGTTGACCTTTATAACAGGCTAAAAGGAATGATTACATGGGATGACGTTCATGATTTGTTTGAAGAAGAAACAACCGAAGAAATTTACCAGTCATCAGGTATTTCAACTGAAATAGTTGATGAAGACGAAATCCTTTCGGGTAACATTTTAAATGCAATCCGTGCAAGGACCCCGTGGCTTTTTATAACTCTGATTGGAGAATTTATAGCCGTTAATGTCGGAAATCATTTTGATCACACATTACAGGCACTGCCGATAATTGCGATATTTATGCCTTTATTAGCAGGGTTAGGCGGAAATATCGGTACACAGAGCATTACTCTGATGGTACGCGGGCTTTCAACAGGGCAGGTAACTTTAAGTTCTGCTGTTCATCATATTTTACGGGAAGCCTGTATAGGATTAATAATTGGAACAATTTTCGGGCTGCTGGTTACTCTTGTATGCTGGAGCTGGCAGCACAGCAAAGAACTCGGTGCCGTTGTCGGTTTTGCTATGGCTATTAATATGACAATGGCAACTGTTATCGGGACATTTACTCCGTTTGCACTAAAAGCTATGAAAGTAGATCCTGCTGTTGCATCAGGACCTGTTATTGCAACAACTATTGATGTTTTAGGTCTGGCAATCTACTTTACGCTTGTGTCTACATTTTTAATTAAGGTTATGTAAAAAGGTAAAAATTATGGTTCAAAAAATAGAAAAATATGAAGAAGATATTCATAACAAAAAAATAAATTTAGAGGCAAGGCGCCGTCAGCAGCTAAGAGAAGAAAGTTCTTCGTTCGCTAAGATTTTTCTCGGTATGATTATAGTATTTCTTGTGGCGGTGGCTAGTATTTTTATTTTAGCTGATAATAAGGAATTTTTGGAAGAACATTTTGGTGAAAATTCGTTTATAACCAATTTATTTCAAAATCTTACAAAGAGTAATGATAATAAAGAGCATGCTGATTTTGCCCTGCCTTTCGGATTAAGACGGCAAAATATTCTTTTTCTTGGTGTTGATGCAAGCGGAAATCCCAATGACCTTTGGACAGGTACAAGAACTGATACAATTATTCTGGTAAATGTTGATCCGAGGAGTAAATCTATTAATGCGTTATCTATTCCGCGAGACAGCAAAGTTTACCTGCCAGGTGACAATGGAGTTAATAAAATTAATGCAGCCCATGCAATCGGCGGGATTGAGATGACTAAAAAAACAATCGAACAAACTCTCGGGGTTCATATAGACAGATATATTATGGTTCATGATAATGCCGTAAAAGAGATAGTTGATGCTATGGACGGGCTTGATATTTATATTGAAAAGCCGATGCATTATAATGATTATTCAGGCAATCTGCATATTAATTTTTCTAAAGGAAATCATCATTTAACAGGACAGGAAGCTGTAGAATATTTAAGATTTCGCCATGATGCTCTTGGAGATATCGGAAGAACACAAAGGCAGCAATGGCTTTTGCGCAGTCTGTTAACCCAGCTAAAAAAGCCTTCAACAATTGCAAAAATACCTGATATAATTTCTGTTGCAAAAAAATATATTAAAACAGATATGTCATTTTATGAATTGTCCCAGTATGCAGCTTTAGCAAAACATATTGATATGGATAAAATCGAAGTAGCCATGCTTCCAGGCGCACCAAATCAAAAGGGTTACATAAGCTACTGGATACTTGATCCTGAAAAAACTCAGGAGGTAATAAATAGAGTAATTTATCGTGATAAACAAAATTTTGATGAAGCAGCACCGATGAGTGCAGGTGTTATGGCATCTGATTCTTCCGGAGGTGCGCAAATGGAAGAAAACTTAAAAAGTGCCGGTATAGAAGTCAAATGTTCCGGTAAGACATCCAGAGCACATTCTCAATTTATCGCGCATTCTAATAAAGTTACAAATGAATATTATAATTGGTTAAAGAAGAAAAATCCAGCCTTTAGCGGACTTCAATTTGTATATGATCCTGTAAATTACCAGTGTGGAGAAACGGATTTTACAATAATTTTATCAGGAGATTAGACTCCTGAACATGTGCCTGTAGCTCAGTTGGATAGAGCGTTTCCCTCCGAAGGAAAAGGTCGTGCGTTCGAATCGCATCAGGCACAA
>CALURE010000136.1 GCA_944323095.1 Candidatus Gastranaerophilales bacterium | reverse complement strand
ACCCTCTCCCACAGGAGAGGGAGAAATAATCGTTCTATGGGGGAAGGTTAGGATGGGGGCTGATTTAATAACATCAAAGCACCTTCTAAAATTTTTAGAAGGTGCCTTGATTAAAACTATCCGCCGAAATACATCGCCCCGAAAAGTTTTATGAAAATATTTTAAAACTTGATTCAACGTTTTTATCAACGATATTTTTAACGGAATCGTATTCTGTTTGTAGTGCTGAATGTTCTGTATCAAGTTTTTTCAATTCCAGATCTAATTTTTTATCTTTGTTTTCAAGATCTGTCATATCCTGATTGTATTTTGATTCAGCAGCCGCTATAGCTCTTTCATCTGCGACTTCCTGAATGCATGTATCTTCCGAGATTGTTGTAGATACAAATTTTTTATCAGTCGTTGAAAAATATTCTAATCTCAAAGTTCCGTCTCTTAAAGCTCCTTCAAAAGTAACATTATCATAAAGCGGAGATTTCTGAACATTTCCTGCAGTTCCGGTTCCGACTGAAGCATAGATATAATGTTCCGGATCATTTACCGCATCAGCAGGAGTATTTGTGTATGTAAAATAGCCTGATGACTGCATTTTTGTGAAAATATTTTTGTAATACTGTAATGCGCTTGCATTATCAGAGTTTGCTGCTGTTTTCAAATCCTGAGAATTATAAGTTACATTATACTCGTTAGTACCGGGTCTGTTTACTCTTAAATAAGCCTCAGTAATTGCCATTGCATAGTCGTACAAATCTCTGGATTCCTGAGTTGTTCCTTCATAGTTGATAGGATCATATTGTTTATTTCCAGCTGCATCAGTGACCGGGTTACCGGCATCATCTGTTTTTATATATCCTACATAACCACAGCCTAAAGCACTTGTTGCATTAGAGATTGCATCTGAAGACCATTTATCATATGTTCCATCACCGTCTGAATCAAGATCTTTTGGAATAGGATTTCCATTTTCGTCAAGATAGTTTCCATTTTCATCTGTTAAAGCTAATTCTTTCCAACAGAATTCAGGTGTACCTTGAAAATCGTGTTCTTCGTCACCTAAATTAATTCCAACTGTTGCAAAGTAAGCATCCCAGGCTTCATGGATTTTCTGTTTTGCTGCAAGGGTGTCTTCATTTGTATCGTAAGCTCCTGCTTCGCCCGGAGTTGCATCAACTTCATTTCCGGCGGTATCAAGTTTTTTCCAGATTTCGTTGTTACGATTAACCGTAAGATCTGATTGAGAATATCCCATACCTTTTAAATCTGTGATATTTGCTAAAAACTGGTTATAGTTGCCGTTTGATGCTTTATATGCATCTGCAATATCTTCACTGACAAGAATTCTGCCTTTTGTATCGGTTACAATATACTGTTTAGTGTTTTCAGCCATTTGTAAACTTGTCATTACGTTGTATGAAATATCGGTATAAGTAGCTTCTGCTCCGTTAAAACCTGTTAATACAGTTAATTTGGTAGTTTTAAGAGCTTCATTATATTCATTTGTAATCTGTTGTGTCTGATCTGCCAATCTCTGTTTTGAATAGGAAATACTCTGGCCGGTATTTTCGTTATTGGTCAGTCTTGCTGTTATACTTAATAGTCTAGCCTGTGACGCTGCCATTCCCATAATTTTTTACCCTTTCCTCAGGTTCTTGCTTGTGATTGGAAGCTGATTTCCTTTCAAAATAGTACTTGTAATCATGGTTACGGCAGTTTTGTATAAAATCTTTAAAAAACAGAAAAGAAATATTACAAAATATTTACATTTTTAATATAAGCCCCCACCTTTATCCTCCCCCATAGGGGAGGAAATATTTCTATTCCTCCCTCTCCTATGGGAGAGGGTCGGGGTGAGGGCTGATTTCTCTCTATCCTAACCTTCCTCCATAAGGGAAGGAATATGATTATTTCTCCCTCTCCTGCGGGAGAGGGTCGGGGTGAGGGCTGATTTGTGATTCAAGATATTCAATTACACCGGAAATATTATTGTCTATATCATTATTCCAAAATCTTATTACTTTATAGCCAAGGCTTTCAAGAAACTTTGTTCTTTCATTATCATAATTAATAGTTTTATCAAGATTATGCTGCCCTCCATCAATTTCTATTATCAATTTTTCAGTGCGGCAGATAAAATCAACAATATAATTTCCAATAGGACACTGTCGCCTGAACGATAAATTATGAAATTGTCTATTACGTAGTAAATTCCATAGTTTGCGTTCTTGAGGAGTCAAATTTTTTCGCAACTGTCTGGCTAAAATATATTTTTTGTCCATAATTTTTTTAATATCTATCGTCCCCCATCCTAGCCTTCCCCCATAGGGGAAGGAACATGAGTATTTAATCAGCCCCCACCTTAATCCTCCCCCATAGGGGACGATTATTTCTCCCTCTCCTATGGGAGAGGGTTGGGGAGAGGGCTGATTTAATTATCTCCCATCCTAACCTTCAACCATTGGGGAAGGGAGCATGCCGCTCCACCCGCCAATCAGGTGTTGCATTATTCTTTGTTATATAAGGGCTGATTATTTCACAGCTTCTTCGCATTCACAGCAGATGCCGTCTGAATTTAGTTTTCTGTATTTCCAGCATCGTGCACATTTTTCGCCTTCAGCTTTTGTAACCCATACTGTGTAACCTTCTTCAACATATTCATTTAATACATTGTCAGGTTTTTCATCCGTTACATAAGCCTGTGAAGTAATAAATATATTGCAAAGTTCATCTTCATTAGCTTTTAATACAGTGTCATCGTCTGCTTTTACATAAACTGCAACTTCTAAAGAGCTTCCGACTTTTTTGTCAGCACGCAAAGGTTCAATTGCGCGTGTTACAACTTCACGGGCTTTAAGAATTTTTGAAAAATCTTCTTCCAATTTTTCATTAGTCCATTTTTCGTTCGGTTTAACCCAGTCTGAAAGCAATATACTTTCAAGCCCGTCTTTCTGACATTCGGGAACGCTCATCCAGATATCTTCTGCCTGATGAGGCATTACTGGAACAAGCATTCTAACCAGTGTTTGTAATGTTTCATAAAGTACAGTCTGGCAGGCACGGCGGGAAAGCGACTTTTTACCTGCAGTATAAAGTCTGTCTTTTACAATATCAAGGTAGAACGAACTCAAATCAACTGCCGCAAAATTTTGCAATTGCTGGAAGTATTTGTAGAATTCGTAATTGTCAAAGGCTTCCGTTACATTTTCGATTAAGTGATTTAATTTATGAAGCGCAAATTTATCTATTTCTTTCAAATCTTCGTAATTTACATAATCTGTTTTCGGATCGAAATCAAACAGGTTTCCGACCAAAAATCTTGATGTATTTCTTGTTTTTTTGAAGATTTCAGCAAGCTGTTTAATTATATTATTTCCGATTTTTGTATCGTTTCTGTAATCAACCGATGCTGCCCACAGTCTCAATATATCGGCACCGTATGTGTTTATGATTTCATCAGGTCTGATATAGTTGCCAAGAGACTTAGACATTTTTCTGCCGTCTTCCCCGAACACAAATCCGTGAGTAAGAACGGATTTGTAAGGTGCAATGCCGTCAGTCGCAACAGAAGTTAAAAGTGATGACTGGAACCAGCCTCTGTGCTGATCCGAACCTTCAAGATACATTTCAACAGGCGTTGTACCAAGTTCTTTTGAACGTTTGTTTACTACCGCACGCCATGTAATTCCTGAATCAAACCAGACATCCATAATATCGTTTTCTTTTTTGAAACAGTGAGTTTTCCCGCATTTCGGGCATTTAAAGCCTTGCGGCAACAATTCTTCTGCCGAATATTTAACCCATGCATCAGAACTTTCTTTCTCAAAAATTTTAGCAACATTTTCAATTGTTTCATCTGTTACGATAACTTCACCGCACTCTTCGCAGTAGAAAACAGGAATAGGAACGCCCCAGGCTCTTTGTCTTGAAATACACCAATCAGTACGTCCTGCAACCATGTTCGAAATTCTAGCTTCGCCGCCTGATGGAATCCATTTTACTTTTTTAATTTCTTCGAGAGCTTTATCTCTAAATCTGTCGACTTTTACAAACCATTGAGGAGTTGCGCGGTAGATAACCGGATTTTTACATCTCCAGCAGTGCGGATAACTGTGATTTATATCCTGTGCTTTTAAAAGCGCACCGCAATTTTTCAGTTTTTCGATAACAATTGCGTTTCCTTTATAATATGGCACTCCTTCAAGGTCTTTATCTTTAACCGCGTCAGTCCAAACACCTTTGCTGTCAAGCGGTGAAAATACTTCGATACCGTATTTACACCCGACTTCATAGTCTTCCAAACCGTGTCCCGGAGCGGTATGTACGGAACCTGTACCGGCATCAAGAGTAACGTGTTCTCCCAAAATTATCGGAGATTTTCTGTC
>CALURE010000135.1 GCA_944323095.1 Candidatus Gastranaerophilales bacterium | reverse complement strand
CTTTAGTTAAGACTGTGCAAGTTTGTATAATTTCTATGTCACGGGTGCAGCGGCTACGCTGCCTCAGAATGACGAAAAGCTCCCTCTCCTGTGGGAGAGGGTTGGGGTGAGGGATGATTTTCACCCTCCCCTTTACTTCCCCTGTCTTGCTCACTCGCGTATAACGGGACTGCAACACCGCCGCCTTCGCGTCGCTGTTTCGCCCTCAGCTCGTTCGCGCTCCCCTCAAGGGAGGGGAATTCTTTTTTCGCCTGTCGGCTCAGAATGACGCTTTTACCTACAATTAGTGTAAACTTCGATATAAGTCCTATTATTTAAAACTGGTTTAAATATTATGTTAACAAATGTAACAAAATATGTAACTTGTGAAATTTGATAATTTAAAAATACTTTATATGAGTAAGAGAGATGTAAAAAAATATAAGGAGAGATGAGATGACTTTTTTAGCACTTGACGCACAGAAAAATTTATTTACACTGCAGAAAAGCCAGCTGCAATTTGAACAGACACTTGTAATGAGCAGAGCAAATTATATTACCAAGCAAATGGGTCTGAGAGCTGAACAGGTTGAAGCTGCAAGCGGAGATCTTGATTCAGATCCGACATATGTAGCACTTCAAACAGAAGAATCGTATCTGGAGACACGGCAGGATTCACTGGATTCACAGATTAGTTTGATGGAAAACGAAATTTCCAGCTTGAAGAACCTTGTTAACAGCAACATTAAATCTTCATGTACATTGAACTTAATCGGTCAATAATTAATGTAACATTTACATAGTTTTGTCAAAAAGTTCAACTGTATTAAGCATCAATGATGCAATTGTCATCGGGCCTACACCGCCCGGAACAGGTGAAATGTATGCGGCGGTTTTTGAGACATTTTCAAAATCAACATCGCCGCGGACTTTCCCGTTCTCATCTTTAAAAATTCCAACATCAATAACAACACAACCAGATTTTAATATTTTTTCCCCTACAACATTTTTCCCTACTGCTGAAATTAAAATATCAGCAGTTTTTGTTATATCAGAGAGATTTTTTGTATGACTGTGGCACATCGTAACAGTTGCATTCCGCTTTAAAAGCATTTGTGCAACAGGCTTGCCTACCAAATTAGAACGGCCTATTACAACAACATGTTTACCATCAATATCTATTTTATATTCGTCAAGCAAAAGCAAAATCCCTTTTGGAGTACAGGGATAAACGTAAGGTTCTTCCCCAGCAAAAAGTTTCCCGAGATTATAAGGCGTCAGCCCGTCAACATCTTTTTGCGGCAAAATAGCATCAATAATTCTGAATTTGTCAATATGTTTTGGAAGCGGCAGCTGCACTAAAATCGCAGTAATACGTTTATCATTATTCAATTCTTCAATTTTAGCTAAAAGCTCTGACTCGGTAACATCTGACGGATACTCTATCACAATTGAATTAATGCCAAGATTTTCAGCAGTTTTTTTCTTGTTCCGTACATAAATCTGGCTTGCCGGATCATCGCCTGCTAAAATTACAGCAAGTGTCGGTTTTTCAGACATTTTATCCACTTTTACTTTTAAGTCTGAAAAAATTTTATCTCTTAATTTTTTACCGTCTAAAATTACCGTCATTACACCTACTCTCTGACTTGAGGAAGATTTAATCTGAAATAAAACTGTTTAATAGCATTTTGAATTAGTTCAGACTCTCTGTCCATTGAATGATATTTTAAATCCTCATCAACAGGAATTACACCGAGAACATCAAGATCAAAACGTTTCAAAAGCTCATAAACAGAAGGCAGATTTGTGTTATCAACCTTATTTATGACAACCCCCAGCTGATTTCCGGCAGCATATTTTGCGCTGAATTCTTCAATACGTTTTGCAAGATGCGCGCTTTCATCTGTCGGATTTGCAACAATTAATGTCGTGTCAATATCTGTATCCACAAGCTGATTTAAATATTTCAAATCAAATTCACAGTCAAAAATTACAATATCGTATCTGTCGATAAGTTTTAAAACCGCATCATTAATCTGTCCTGTAATCGGACAGCGGCAATCTTTAGAACCGACAAACCATGAAACTATAATATCAACATTTTCATCAAGAGAAACAACAATATCTTCCATAGCCCATTCTACAAATTCTTGTTTAGACATCCCTTCAGGAATACCTGTTTTATACTCATGTTTTCCGCTTCTTATTCCATATATTGTATTTCTTATATCAAGTCCGAAGCTGTGCCCGAGTTCCCCTGTCAGATCATTGTCAAACAAAAGAATTGATTTTTCAGGAAAATATTCCTGAAAAATTCTCAAAAATGCTTTAACAATTGTTGTTTTTCCGCTTCCGCTTTTACCTGTTATTGCTAATTTAAAAGTCAAACTTTATACCTTTCTTTAAGAGTTTCAGACAATTTTTTAGTCAAATCCATAGCTTTTTCAGCCAGCTCTGTACTCAATGCACCTGCGCCGCATGACGGTGTAATAATTGAATTTTCTATAATAATTTTCTCATCAATTTCTTTTTTCGTCAAATACTTAACAGCTTTTTCAAAAACAGCAATCATTTCATTTAAATCTGTTTTTTCTAAAATTTCCGGATGAAGTGTAGGAACGACTCCCCACGCAATTTTTCTCCCCTGTTCAAGATAAGGTTTTAAATCTTTCCTGAACAAACTTAAATTTTCAGCAAACGAGTAGGCATCAAGATTTATAATATCAACTCCGGCGGTAATTGGTACATTCCAATCACATTTCCCGCAGCAGTGAATTGCGCTCATCGCACCATTAGATTGTATTATGTCAGATATCTCTTTTATCATTTCAATGACTTCATCATTAGAAATTGTTATATAAGCAGAAGTCCCGAGCTGTGATATCGAAGGTTCGTCAATAAATATTATCGGAGTAGTTTCGGGGCTTGCGCACTTTATTTCTTTTATCTGCCATAATGCTTTTAAACAAAGTGTTTTTGTTATAATTTCTTTTAATGTTTCATCATAAAATGCGCATTTGCCTGATTTATCGACAAGAGTTGTTGCAAGGGTAAAAGGACCTACAATCTGGCCTTTCGCAAAATCCGGTTTTGTATCTTTAACAATTTTTATAAATTCGGGAAATGCACAGGAACTATTTATTGCATATTTATTAATTTTATCGCAGTTAATATCGGCAGTAATTTCTTCATAATCTTCAAAAAACTGCTCGACATCTTCAAAAAACTTGTCGCTTTCAGTTTCTAGATATGATTTCCCTGTGTTTTCATCAATAAAAAACGAAGGCATGTTTTCCAAAAATTGAAAAATCATGTCTTCGTTTTTGTTAATTTTGCTTAATTGAGGCCAGAAAGGAATTTTGTCAAAATCTTTTTTAACAAGTTCCATTGCAGATTCTAAATCGGTATGAGGCAGAGAACCTATTGCCAGAGCTTCAAGTGTCAATTTAGAATTTGCCGTCATTTGCCGCCTATTCTTCAGTTTCTTCTGCAACTTCTTCAACAGATTCTTTAAGAACTTCAGAAGCTGTAACTACAACAGCCAATTCGCATTTAACTTTAGAAGTTAATTTGATAAGCATTGTATATTCACCAATTTTGTTAATCGGAGCATTCAAAGAAACATTCTTTCTGTCAACTTCAATGCCTGATTTAGCTTTTAATTCTTCAGTAAGTTTTTTAGTTGTAATTGTACCGAATAATTTGCCTGATTCACCGGCTTTTGCAGAAAGCTCAAGTTTTGCAAATTCTTCGATTTTCTTAGCAGTTTCCAGAGCTTCTGCGTGCAATTTTTCCTGTTTAGCTTTAATTCTTGCCAGATTTTTTTCTCTGTTTTCTAAAGCGCCTTTAGTAGCTATTTCAGCTATTGATTGAGGGAGAAGGAAGTTTCTTGCGTAACCGTCTTTAACATTAACGATGTCGCCTGCTTCTCCGAGGTTTTGAACATCTTTTTTTAATATAACCTGCATTTTATATCTCCTTTTCTATTTATATCTCGCAAGTAAGCCTATCCTACAATAAACAAAACTTAATGTCGAGTATTTTTTTCGGATTGTAAAGCACAAAGTTCGCAGTCCAGATTTTCTATTTTTTCGCAGACTTTGTCAAGATTGTCCAATATCATTTCAGCACAAGCATATTGATAATAATTATCCTTGTCATTTTGAAAAGAAAGCATAAGAGAATCATTCAAAACTTTCATCTGGTTATAAACGTTAATCGCATTTTCTAAAATATCATTAACTTTTTCTTCCATAAAGCCTCCTAGATACGAAAGTTATCTTTTAGATAATTATAGGACATAGATATAGATTTGTCAATTAGTATATAATAATAGACAATATGAATAATAAAATAGGCTTAAAGATAAAATTGGAAAGAGTAAAAAGAGGACTTTCGCAGGAACAACTTGCAGAACTGGCAGATTTAAGCAGACCAACTATCGGGGCCATTGAACGCGGA
>CALURE010000134.1 GCA_944323095.1 Candidatus Gastranaerophilales bacterium | reverse complement strand
GAACAAACAGAGGTTCCGCCTTTTTTATTCAAATATGTTTCAAACAATTCACAGAATTTTGCACCGTTACCGGTGAAAGAATCATCGTTTTCCTGACAGCCGCAAATGGTCTCATCCCATGTCTTTCCTTCAGGACAATCGCGGGAAAAGCCTTCTTTTTCTACATAACTGCAGCTTTCTTCGTCTAATTCCTGACCGCACGGCGCATTGGCTGGATTTAAATCACAATCTGGTTCATCGGGTGGAATCGGATCAGGATCATCGGGCTCCGGTTCCGGATCTACGGAGCCGCCTCCTCCGCCGCCGTCACCGCCAGAGGGGGGATCAGGCTGACAGTAATCAGGTAACAACTCATATCCGGATGCAACATGAGGATCCTGGTTGCCCCACCCTGCATGAGGGAAATAAGTATCAAAAAAATCACAAGGCCGCTCTATACAGACAACTTTTTCTATATAAGTCCCAGGATCTCTTTCATATACCTCCTTTGTTAAAGGATCTGCTCCTATATAACCAACTCCTCCTAAAATTTGGGTTTTTTCGCATTTTCTTGCAGCATAATAACAGGTTCCACTGTAGGTATATTGATTTAAACGTACATAATAGTTTTCACCGCTTATATCATGTTCACCTGCACCGTGATCATAGATATAATTATGAACAGAATTTAAACCTACATCATGAGGCAAGCGGCATTCTTTAGCATATTTATTCCGCAACTCGATAAAATCTTTTGCTCGACCAAACATGTATGCTCTGGTACATGCACTTGGTGCATTTCTGCCAGGAGCCTGGCCACATGAAGTTTTTGCCCAAGATGTTTTTGCATCTTGCCCGCATGTTGGATAAATAGGTGCAAAATTATAAGACTTACTTGAACTTAAAAATTCGTCTTTAGTAAAATAATCTTCACCAGAAATGTCATAACCATAAACACAAGCACTACCATAACTACCTTTTATTTCATCACATATAGCAGCCTTAGGTGTACCTGTATTTTCAAAACCACAATGATATAATGTAACTTCACCTGACTCATATCCGGGAATAAAATTAACATTATTCAATTTACATTCAGAAGAAGAGTTTACACCAGTATGAGCCGCAGGCAAAGAATGATTGTTATATAAATAATGACTAGCATCCCAGCAAGCTGCAGCAAATGTAGAATGCACGTAAGAATCTTTTGCCTGCTCATACGTAGCGCCGCCCCACATTCCGGATATTATATAATAATTACTACTGTTATTATCGGGATTACAGATATCGCTATTAAAATAATGTTCTGCCTGACAATCATAAGCCTTTTTAGGAGGATCCCAGGTATTAGTCGCAAATCTATAATCTTGATTCTTCCAACCTGTAGTTCTCCAAGGATCACACCATGACCCATTAGCGCAATGTAAGCTATATGCATAAGCCGGCGGAACAAAATTGTAGGCGAAAAAGGTACGCAAACGTGCTATATTATTGCGAAAACCCAGCTTCATATCCTCTATAAAATACTTTAATGTTAAATATTCTTCATCGACACGTTTATTACGGATATCTGAGGCCATGCTCTCTGCAACAGAACTTAATGTCGAATAGGCAGAATAATAAGAATAAGTAATAACTTTATCTAATTTGGCCTTTGTTATACGAATACTCACTGCAACAATTACTGCAATTATAAGCATGACGATTACAACTTCAGCAAGTGTGTACGAATTTAGAAGTTTTTTCTAAACATCTTACCCCCAATTACTCTATAATATCACATTAAATATTATACCATAATTTCTAAAAAAAATAAACACATATAAAAAAATAATTTATAAATTTCAACATATCAAAGTCAAAACTAATGCAAATACACTGATTGCAGGCACTATAAAATAACAAAAACGAGCAAATAAGAAAATAAAAATCCGTAACAATATTTAAAGATTTAACATTTTACACCTTCTTTATTCATCTGTGGAACAGGCGCTGTATTTATATAATCAGCATGCTCGGATATTTGTTTGCACCATTCATATATAATTTCTTCTTCACTCAGTTTATAAGATATAGGCTTGCCGACATGCAGATGAACTTCGCGCCTTGTAAAAGGTTTTAATTTTGGATATCCTGTAAATCCGCCGATAGCAACCGGAACAATATCAGCTTTAGCATTTTTTGCGATAACAACAAAACCTTTTTTCAAATCACCGAGTTCTGAGCCATACGGCCTTATCCCGCCCTGAGGGAAAACACCAAGCGACCAGCTTGTTGATAATATATCTTTAACAGTTTTGAATGTAGCAATTTCGGGTTTTGTTCTGTCAACTGCGAATGCTCCTAAACGTTTTACGAGCCATTCGAATTTATCGCCTTTCTGGAATAATTCTTTTTTCGCCATATAAGCAATAGGACGGCCGCATGCCATTGTAACCATCGGAGGGTCAAAATGGGAAACATGGTTTGCTGTATATATAAATTTCCCGCTTTTTGCTTTGGTAGGCAAATTTTCTCTGCCCGTAATCGTATAATTATAAAATATTTTCATAAACGGTATTACTACGACATACAAAAATGTCATATAAAACATTGTTCTGAAAATATTGTATTCCTGCGGATATCTTCTGTTATAATTTCGTTCTTTTTTCATCACTATTCTTAACTCCTAAACACTTTCTTTTTGCGGCTCATACTTAAAACCGGTCAACTCCTGTATTGCTTCAATCCACTTATTAAAAACGACATCGGGATCTTTATCATAAGGTATAGGTTTACCAATTTTTACAACAACTTTTCCAGAAAAAGGCAAATGTGTAGCCTTTTCAGTTCCGACAATTCCGACAGGCAAAACCGCGCATTTTGTAATTTTTGCAAGCTTTGCAAAACCTTCCGTAACACCGGTAATTGTTCCCGGCACTCCTCTTGTGCCCTGCGGAAAAATTCCGAATACCCATTTGCTTTTTTTTATTTCCATTACTGTTTTGATTGTAGAAGGGCCTAAACTTTCTCTATTAACCGCAAATGTTCCGAGCCAGTCAATCCACCATCTGATAAAAGGAATATCAAACAATTCTTTTTTGGCCATAAAAGATACACGTCTTGGAAGAATTGCGGCAACCATCGGAGGGTCAAGAGTCGATAAATGATTAGGGCAGACAATATATGCATTATCTTTCGGAACATTTTCAAGTCCCTCAACTTCCAGCCGGTAAACAACCTTTAACCTTATCATATAAAATATTTTACAGATAATAAATTGAAAAATTGTTCTCCAGATATTGTATTCGTCTGCTGTCCGTCTGGTATAGTTTTTATCTTTGTCCCAAAACATTTATTATAATATCCTTTACAAAAAGCTGCATACAGTTTTTCTTTAATTATAGCTTCAATAAAAAAATAAGACAAGTATTAAAAGTTGGAGACTTATACAGCAGTTTTACACAAACTTCCGGAAAAAATTTATTACTAAAAATATAAAAATCCGGATATTAAATTAACCGGACTTTTTATATATAAATTTAAAAGGAATAACTATCTTATAAAATCTTTCCAGTAAGTTTTGCCTTTTTCGGTCGGATGAGTGTCATTTATTGCAAAAACAGCACAGCTATAACCATTACGTGATTTTGTGCAATAGTCTTCACCTTTGAGAAATCCGTTGGTATTTATAGAATTTGCAGTTGGATTATTTTTATGCTCCTGCCCCATAGGGATAACACGTCCGTCAACCGTAAATAAGAAGAGAAAAATATCATATCCGTATTTATTTGGAAGTTTTTCGCCGTTTACATCAACACATAATACAGGTCCGTTTTCACTACTGCTTGCAGGTAAATCGTTAAAAGCAAATATTCTTCCGATATTATCTGTATAATAACCTGAATTATTACATACCATACGAGCCTGCGCAGCCCCGTTTAAATGATAAATAGTATAACCTTCAATTTCATCAACATTGGCATATGTTGCATTATTGTATTTGTGCCCGCCTTGAAAATATTTTATAAACTCATCAGCAAGTGGAATCGGACTATTATTAGTAAGCGCTCCATATTTTTCCGGAATTGAAACACCTTCATTATTGTAATACATCATAGATGCCTGATTTAATTCTGAAAAAGTCTTTTTAAGCGCAACTTCAAGTTCTTTTTTGTTAGTTCTATTAATAAGCGCAGGCATAGTCAAAGCAGCAACAACTCCGATAATTCCAAGGGTGATTAAAACCTCAGCCAAAGTAAACGCAGCTTTACGGACATTGTCAAAGTGGGCTACGTGCGTAGCAGCTTCCGACAGAGTAAACGCGACTCGACGAATATTGTCAGTGGTGTCTACGTGCGTAGCACCTTCCGACAGAGTAAACGCGACTCGACGAATATTGTTGGAAGTATCTACGTGCGTAGCACCATCTGCTAAGGTAAATGCGGATTTCTTTAGTGAAGGGTGGAGAGTGAAGGGTAAAGAGCCTTTCCCTCGCCCCTTGCGGGAGAGGGTTAGTGGTCTTATCCTATTCTTGGAATAAGT
>CALURE010000133.1 GCA_944323095.1 Candidatus Gastranaerophilales bacterium | reverse complement strand
GCACGTAAAATGGAGGAGGATAGATTATCCTCGACAATCTGGCAGTGGGCGGATAATGATACAGATATCTATTTTGGTTACAATCCAGATGAGTTAGATGTATCTGATACGCAGAAGGTAATGATTGGTCAAAATGGTGCTTTAGCGAATGATTTAGCACGTCTCATAATCAATACAAGCGATGACTTGCCTTATCATATAATATTAAATAAGGATAATACTTTTTTAGGTCGTTTATTTATAAAAGATAATAATGTTATATTTGGGGATAGTGAAGGTGGTGGCGCAGATGCTGTAGCAATAGGTAAAGGAGCATTATTGCATGATAACGGTGAATACAATACAGCAGTCGGTACAGATGCCTTAAAAGAGAATACTACGGGTAGTTATAATACTGCCGTCGGATATAAAAGTTTAGAAAAGAATACAGAAGGTGAAGATAACAGTGCTTTAGGAGTATTTGCGTTAAGTACTAATACTACCGGAAATGAAAACACGGCTGTTGGTCAATTTTCTTTACAGGCAAATACAGAAGGCTCTTATAATACAGGTGTTGGGAAAGGCACTCTTGGAGCAAACACAACTGGCGATTATAATACAGCTGTTGGCTCTCAATCTCTTCGATATAATGTAGAAGGTTCAGAAAATGTAGCAATAGGCTATAAAGCGTTAAATCAAGCGCAAAGTCTGGACAATATTGTTGCAATTGGAGTAAATAGTTTATCAAAGTTAACAAGCGGGAATTCAAATACATCTATAGGCTCCAATAACATGGCTAATTTAGAAGTTGGATCGAATAATACATCTGTAGGTTTTGGTGCTATGGAACTTATTACAGATACAGCAGTAAATACAGCTATAGGTGTAAATGCTTTACGTGGCACGGGGGTGTCTGGATCTAGCAGGCCTGTGAGCAATATTGCGATAGGTTTCAGGGCAATGGAAAATGGAAATTCGTCTAATAATTTGGCGATTGGTAATTCCAGTCTTGCAAATTATTCCGGTTATGGTTATAATGTTATGCTTGGTAATTCATCCGGTTATAATTTAAATAGCGGTATGATGAATATAGGGATTGGTCCTTCTGCACTATCTAAGTTAAAAAGTGGTTCGTATAATGTCTCAATAGGTGCAAATTCTTTCTCTAATTTAGAAGAAGGTGATAGTAACATCTCAATAGGTGCATATGCATGTTCAAATGTAACTGGCTCAAACAAAATATGTATCGGGCATGCTTCCGGTCCGGCTGCTGGCAGTGATTGGGCAAGTGATGCTGAAGAACGTATATTTATAGGCAGTACTCCAAAGAGATTTAATAATTATGGTGGTGATGCCATTTTAGAGGTACATAATACAGCTAATAATTCTGCAGTAATAGTCAATGCACCATTAATTGTTCGTGGGCCAATTATTGCAGATGTCAGTATTAGTAATGATGGAGCTATTAATGATGCAGGTATTTATGCAGGGTATGGTATGTTAAGATCTGATCCAGATAATCCTTCAGCATCGCTTGTTAGGTATCCTAGCGCAATGTTTCGTCGAGGTGTTCAGCTTAAAGGTTACTTAAATGGTTTGAATATGGAGGAATATTTTTCTTGCGATCGCCGTCTAAAATACGTCGGTCAAGAATTCACCTCGGGGTTAGATAAAATCCGCCGGTTGAAAGTTTTTAATTACACCTTCAAAAAAGATGAAAAGAAAACCCCACACGTTGGTGTAATCGCGCAGGATTTACAAAAAGTCTTTCCTGATGCAGTTAAAAAAGGTGCAGACGGCTTTTTACAAATTCGATTTGAGGACATGTTCTACGCAGTAATCAATGCGATAAAAGAACTTGATGCAAAGGTTGCTGCTCAAGATAAAAAAATAAAAGAACTTGAAGCCCGTATTGAACGGCTTGAAGCTCTTGTAAAATAAATTTTTAAGCCGCAAGGCTTACTTTCATTCCTTCTCCCGCAAGATGCGGGAGTTTTCTTTTTTTTTATTATACATCATTTGTATGATATTTAGGCAAGTTATTAAATTATCTTATTCTTATCGACGTTATAAAAATTATTAGATATGGAAAACGTGATGTTTTTCATACCTCCTCCCCAAGTCTGGTAGCCGTTCTTGCTAAAAGAATGGCTTTTTTTTATTTTGTATTGGCAGGGATGGTTAGTGCAAACCTTCCGGAACTGCCATTGGAACAGGCGCTGATGTTGATGCTGCAGGTTTTGGCGCAGAAGTATTGGCCGGCGGACGCACAACAGGTTTTGGCGGCTGTTCCTGTTTCTTCGGTACGGTGTTTGAAATACTTTTTAATGTATCTTCGGGAATAGAAGCATTACCCTGAATATCAGACGGTGGAATTTCTTCCTGCTGTACTGATTCCTTTTCTTTTGGTGTTTCGCCGATTATTTTAACATTTGCTCCTGCTGCGAATGGCATTAGCTGTATATCAGGATAATTGAATTCACTTTTTCCGTATTTTTCTGTTGCGGTTTTCATAACATCTTTCCAGATAAGCGCCGGTACGGTTCCACCCTGAATGGATTTATTCATAACTGTATTGTCATCATTACCAACCCAGACACCGGTTACGATATTCGGTGTGTAGCCCATAAAGTAAGCATCTTTATTGTCATCGGTTGTACCTGTTTTGCCGGCGGCAGGTTTGCCGATATTGGCGGCGCGTCCTGTTCCGTGTGTAATAACGGTTTTCATCATTGCTGTCATTTCTGCGGCTGTGTTCATGCTTAATTGATGGGTAATTTTTGTTTTGGGAGCTTTATATACAACTTTACCTCGGGATGTTTCTACGCGTTCCACAGAATATGGCTGGACAACGTAACCGCCGTTTGCAAAAGCGCCGTATGCTCTTGTGAATTCAAACAGTTTAACTCCATTTGAACCTAAAGCAATTGTATAATCGTATTCCAGAGGTGTTTCAATTCCCAGCACTCTTGCTGTTTGGATGACAGAGCGTATTCCTACTTCTTTTATGAGTCTTGCGGCGCAGACATTTGACGACACCATTAAAGCCGTGTAAACAGGAATTTTTCCTCTATATTTATTTCCGTAATTTCTCGGAGACCACTGTCCGATTGTTAGCGGTCTGTCTTCAATCATGTCGTTGGGTCCTATACCTTTTTCCATTGCAGCTGCATATACTATCGGTTTAAAAGATGATCCCGGCGGTCTTACAGCCTGCGTAACCCTGTCATACTGGCTTTTTACATAATCTTTTCCTCCTGAATAAGCTATGATTTTTCCGTCAAGAGGACTGTATGAAAATACTGCAGCCTGATTATTTTCACCTCTCAAGCCCCAGTTTTTTAAATTTTTCTTTATGGCTTCGTCAGTTGCTTTCTGGGTTTTGTAATCAAGAGTTGTAACTACTTTGTAGCCGCCCTGAGATATTTCAGTCTCATCAAAGCCCAGTTTTTCTAATTCTTTCATAACATAATCGCAAAAATACGGAGCTTTATTTGTTGTGTAAAATTCAGGTTTTTTGGCAAGATGTACTTTATCTTCTTTTGCCTTTTCATATTCTTCTTTTGTAATATAGCGCATTTTGTACATTCTTGTGAGCACCTGATTTCTTCTCTGTATTGCTAAATCCATATTATTAAACGGATTATATACTGACGGAGCCTGCGGAAGTCCCGCTATTAGCGCTAATTCCGAAAGGCTGCAGTCTTTCAGGTGTTTGTCAAAATAAATCTGTGAAGCACCTTCAACACCGTAAGCCCCTGCACCAAGATATACATTATTCATGTACATTTCAAGAATTTGATCTTTTGATATTGTTTTTTCAATTCTTGCTGCTATAAATAATTCTTTTAATTTTCTGTCAAAAGTTCGTTCATTATTCAAAAACAGAACTCTTGCAAGCTGCTGGGTAAGAGTGCTTGCGCCCTGTACAACACGTCCTGCAATTATATTTTGAACCATGGAACGCGCAAGACCTGTCAGGTCATAGCCGTGATGGCGGTAAAAGTTCTTATCTTCTGTTGCTATGAGGGCTTTTTTTAAATTATCCGGAATGTCTTTTAATTCAATTTTTTCGTATGTATAGGCGGTAAATGTCTTAATTATTTCGCCGTCGGATGAATAAATTTTTGTGACTATATTAGGTTTAAATTGTTCAAGATTTTGAATAGGCGGCAGTGATGAAAGATAAAGTTCCAGAGATGCAACACCTGCCAGAAGGCATGCGCAAAACATGATAAACATAAATTTCAATGCGGATAAAAACCCGCCGCCTTTTTTATTTTTCTTAGATATATTTGCTTTAGCCATTTCTTTTGCCGAATAATTTCTGTTTATATAATATTTTGACATGAAATCTCCCTCATCAACTCTATAAATTGTATTATAAAATCATTTTATAATCAAATATATGCTATTATATGTATATGTTAGACTTTATAAAAGTTATATTTAATGAAATACGTTCATATTTTGTACCTGAAAAAATAAGCTATGAGATTACGGGTGAATGCAAAAAATGCGGTAAGTGCTGTAATTATATGTACAG
>CALURE010000132.1 GCA_944323095.1 Candidatus Gastranaerophilales bacterium | reverse complement strand
TTTACTGCGTATCGGTTCTACAGTCTGTTTCATTAATTAACCTGCCTTTCTTACAACATACACTGTATTTTCGTGTCTATTTAATAAAAAAGGCAGAATTCATTAGTTTAACACTACGTTTTTATAACACGTATGCACATATTTTATTATTTTGTAAAAAATAAAAGAGGTCTATTTAGACCTCTTTTATTTTGCGCTTGGCGCGATTCGAACGCGCGACCTATCCCTTAAAAGGGGAGTGCTCTACCTGCTGAGCTACAAGCGCATATCACTATCTGCTATTCATTCAGCCAGTAAAATCATATTATCAGGAACATTTTTTATTGTCAATACTTTTTACACTTTTTTTATATGATAAAATAAAATTGTGACAGAGAAAATGTATTTTAAACAACAATATTATAAATGTCTGGAAGATAATTACAAGCAGATTTATGTTTTAGAAAAAGAGAGGAAAAAATTATTCTTTAAAGTTTTAATGCTGTCTTTTTTTTATTTCTTTACAGGTTTGATTGCTGCTTATTTATTCATTTTTATTATTATCAATGATATTTTTAATCCTTTTTTGTTTCCTGTATGTTTATTTTTTATGTATTTTTGTTTTTTAAAATGTATTATTAACTTTATTTATGAGAATAGAAAGTTTCAGAGCAGATTATCTAAAGAATTAGTTCCTATTTTATTAAAACCGGTTGCAAATTTTAAAAACTGGCCAGTAAATTCAAATATATCGGATTTAATTGATTCTGATTTATTTCCTAATTTTGACACAAGAGAAGATGAATTTTGTGTTTTTGGAATTTATAATAATACGAATATTATTATTTCGGATACCTGTTTAAAATTGCCTGTCAGAGGGTTGGACAAACCCGATTTATTTAAAGGTAAAATTATCCAGCTGGAACTAAATAATTCTTTTGATAATCACATTATTTTTATGTCTAAAAATTTGAAAAGATGCGTAAATTTTAAAAATTTTAAAACTGATGTAGATGAATTAAATGATTATTTATATGCTTATGCAAAAACTCAAAATAATATTAATTTTGTAGATTTTGCTTTTTGGGAAGTATTAAAAGAGATTTCTAAACTTTATTTAGCAAAATCTTTTTCTTTATCTATAAAAAACAATATTGTAGTCATCGCATTAAGCCAGAGAAAATTTTTACCTTGCGGATCGTTATATTCTTCATTATTAAATTTAAAAAATTACGATGACCTGATTGACAGATTCATCGTAATTTTTAATTTAATAGATTTGTTTAATAAATAATATTAAGCCGCTTTATCTAATTTGGGTAGTTTGCTATCTGCAGTATTTGTTGGCTGTGATGCTGACGGCTGGTTATTATTTTCAGGAGTTTGTTGTTTGTTAGTTTTCTTCATATAAGCATATACAGCTGTTCCGATTGCTGCAATTCCAAGTCCTGCACCGATAATAATTTTTGTCCATTTATTTCGGATTTTCTGAGCCTGATCGACAATAGCATCAGCCATTCCGAATTTATCACCGAGCAAGCGGTTTAATTTATTGCAATTTCTGGCATCCATGCCTTGATCAACCTGAAAAACTTCCGTCATATAACGTTCATTTGCTGTTTTACCTCCGTTATATGCAGCGTTTTCATGCCAGTCAATTTTTTGCTGTAAACAGTCTCTGACCATTTCGCTATATTTGGATGTTTTACCTTCTTCTGGTTTTAAATTGTAATCAGAAATAGCATCTTTTACACAGTCTTTTACTTCTTGTGCATTTGCTAACATTCTTTCAGCATCAATGGTTTTTCCGAGTTCTTCGCCGGTTTTGTCTGCTAACTTTGATTTATCGAAATCCATATCTTCAATATTTCTAAGATAAGGATTTTGTGTCAGATAACCTCTTGTTGCAGTGATAAAATCAGGAGCTCCGCCTGTATTTGTCGAAATTACAGGGGTACCTGCCGCGAAAGATTCTAATGGTGTAATACCGCAAGGTTCAAATCTTGATGTAAAGATTGAATATGTTGCGCATCCGACAAGTCTGTTAGGGAAAAATCCGTTGACATAGCAGACATTACCTTTGTAAATTCCGCCGTCTAATTCTTCGATTTGTCTTATGATATCCTGAACCCATTTATAATCATTGGCATTTTTATCCCAGATACCGGCACCTGCTATGAATTTAGTATGTTTTTTTACTTCTTTATCAACATTGGGGTCTTTCAAAAAGTCAAGTAAAGACTGGAATGTTGATGGATAACCTTTTTGCGGATCAGGTCTTCCCCAGCCCATAAATAGCATGTCGCCTTCTTCAAATTTTGAAAGTGAACCGATAATGTCTGCACCTTTGTTTATTTGGTGTCTGCTGAAAAACAGATTTTGAAGCGCCTGACGTCCTCCCTGTTGATAAGCATTGCCTATAGAATCAAGAAGCCATTTTGTGTTATTGCGTTTTGCCTTTAACACTTCATCAATATTATCGGAAACAATTTTACCTGCGTCGTCATATACAGGTTTATATTCGTATGTAGCAAAGCCTTCTTTTAGCGCTGTCAGCCCGTTTGGCTCACCCTTCTGGCAGAAGTCTGCCTTTGGATCATTCAATCTAAGGTTTGCCGGAGTGCTGCCATTTGTGATATCATGTGTTTTTATTCCTGCAAGCTTATTGGTCATAAATTGTGCGATATCAGGTGTTTTGGGTGATTTCATTTCTTTACCGTAATTTTTTGAAACTGTACCTGCAGAAAAGTTATCCGGATTTGAATTAGTCCCTGCAACAGGTGCCATAGAAATATTAAATGTTCTTACATCGTTTACAGAATCAACGTAATCATCTAAAAAGTTTTCCATAAAGGGACGTAATATTTGATTTGCAAATCGTTTTTCAGCCGGAGTAGCAGTTGCCCATTTTTTCTCAATTTCGGCAAGTTGTTTTGCCTGCGGATGTTTTTGTAGATTTTCAACATCTTCTTTGTGCGCCATCAATTTGAAGAATTCAAACGGGTTGCTTTCTGCTCCCTGGTAGTCTCTGCCTGGATTATGGAAAGTTCCGTGTGCTTTTATTCCGTTATAATAATCATTCCCAAAGTGTGATTCATCAGCTATTGCATTGATTGCCGCAAATGCGGGACGGTCATGCAGCCACATGTTTGCAGGGTTATAATTGCCATGCTCAGGTGTATTTAATTGTGGTAAAAGATGTACATATGCTCTTGCGTTATCGGCATAAGCAATGTTTGTGCTTACAGTTTTGCCGCCGTGTGAGCCTAATGTTCCATAAGTTCCATATGTTCCATAGGTGCCGTATGTCCCGTAAGTTCCGGCTGAACTTACACCGGCGCCATATGCATTTTCAAATCTTGCAAGTTCCTGTGTATGAATGAAATAAGCTGCATTTCTTTCAGGAACATCTGCTGCTGCAGTGGATTTAATTGCAGCAATTTTATTTTTTACGTCATCAGCACCAAGTCTTGTTTCATATGCTGATTTTAATTCTGAATTTGCATTCAGACGTTTTTGAACTTCTTTTTGAATTAATGATTCGACTTTATTTCTTTCATCTTTAAATTCCGATACATTTATTATTACATTTGGTTTTTGCTGGCGGATTTTTTCAGCTTCCGAGCGGCGGAGCTTTGTACTATCTAAATCTTTTTGTTTAGCTTTTTCATATTCTTCTTTATATATTTCTCTAACTTCTGCTTCTGTTTTTTCTCTGAAAGGTTTTTCTACTTGATTATAAATTTTTTTCTTGAGCTTATCTATTTCAAGTTCTACGGTATCTTTAATATCGGCTGCTCTAAATAATCTGTAAGGAACTTCTTCTGTTTCCATAATTGAAGAAGATGAAGGTTTGGTAATTGAGCCTTTAATACCGGTATCTTCAAGTCTTAAGAATTTAGAAAGCCCGTTTTGGTCAGGTTTAAGCTGAATAACATAGGCAAGCTCTTCCCCCTCTTTAAGGTTAATTCTTTTTGCGACATCTTCAAGTGATTCATTTTGTCCTGCGTGAATGTATGAATCTGCTGGATATGAGGTAATATATTTCCCGTCAGAATCTTTTCTCAGTCTGGCAACCTTAATTCCTCCATCTTCGTTGTCATAACTATGATATGGTGAGAAGTCTCTTATATCTGCCTGTTCATGCAATCTCCAGCTTGCAGGTGCTTCTTGTGCTACAACACCCAAACCTCCGGCATTATAGTTATTTATTCCGTATCTTTTATTTTCAGGTGCATATGATGCGAATTGGCGGATATTTTTATCTTTTCCGGTAAAGGTTAAATGAATCCCTGATATTCGGGGGGGGGGCACACTCATAGCAACCGGCATGGTTTGATTGCTTGATTCTACCCTGTCATTTTTCTTGATACTTTTTGCCTGATAATTAGGCATAACTGAATAAACACGCATATTTTGCACCCTTCATTGTTATAACTATACACTAATATTTTTAGCAGAAAATTTCTTCCCCGCCTTATATAGTAAAATGCTGACATGTTTTTTTTCAATAGTTATTATCTGTTTTATGAAGAAATATTAAGTAAAGTTTTTTTTAATAATTAGAGTTTTTTATCTTATTTTTAAGTAAAATTGAATAAAAAGT
>CALURE010000131.1 GCA_944323095.1 Candidatus Gastranaerophilales bacterium | reverse complement strand
GGTAGGAGGGTAGGAGGATTGGAAGATAGGCTGTTTACAGAAAATAGCTTACCCTCATATCTTCTTATCTTCTTACCTTCTAAATCGCCTGACCTCCGGACTTCCTGACATCCGCCAGCCATAATAGGCTGGATTCTTTCGGCTCGTTGAGTCTCAGAATGACGTGAAAAGTTTATGCAAAACCAAATTGGGCGGGTGGAGCGGCACGCTCCTTCGGGATGACAGATTACTCCCTCTCCTATGGGAGAGGGCTGGGGTGAGGGCTTATTTTCTAATCTTCCTGATATGAGATCCTGAAACAAGTTCAGGATGACAGGAAATTGTTCTGTCATCGCGCACCTGTTGCGCGATCTTTCTTTAACAAATTTTAAATTGGACAATAAATGCAAAATGACATTAAAGAAAACAGCCTGACATCTTGACTTCTTAAACTCTTGACTTCCGTCTAGCTGAGAGGCGCCCCCCCCCCGATATTCACAATTCTTAACATTCTTCTCATAAATATACTCTCCTTTCAAATTATATTTTTATTATAACAAATTTCTCAACTTATTTCAACATAAATAATACTTGTAAAAATTTTTTGCCCGTGCGATAATTTAATTATCGAAAGGCTTGTCATGGCAAACACTTTAGTATATTTACTCGACGGGAAAATTTATATTAATCTGACTAACAGGTGTACAAATGACTGTATCTTTTGCCTTAGAAAAGATAAGAGCGATGTAAAAGGGCAAGAGTTGTGGCTTGACAATGAAAATTCGACTGCCAAAGATGTTATTGAACAGCTTGAAAGGCTGATAAAACAGCACTGCACAGCTTCACCCTTCACAGAAGTAATCTTCTGCGGATACGGCGAACCTATGATGAAATTAGATGTTTTAAAAGAAGTCGCAAAATATATTAAAGACAAATATCCCGATACAAAAATCCGCGTAAATACAAACGGACATGCTAATTTTGTTTATAAAAGAAATGTTGTCCCTGAATTAAAAGGACTTGTTGATGAATTTTCAGTAAGCTTAAACGGTGCTAAAAAAGATGAGTATGACGAACTTTCACAGCCAAAATTTGATGAAGCTTACGACGAAATGAAAAAATTTATAAAAGCCTGCTCTGATGAAGGAATATCTGTAGTAGCAAGCGTTGTGGAAGGTTACAAAGGCAGACATCTTGACCTTGAAAAATGTGAACAAATCGCAAAAGATTTAGGCGCAAAATTCAGGGTAAGAGAATGGATTGTCAACGGATATTAGAAAGGGATATTATGCAGGTTCAAAACATTCAATCAACAAATTTTCAAGGTAGAGCTGTTTTTATTAACCACTATCCAAATTCTTATGGCAGCAAAAAATTACAACAGGCTGTTGAACAATTAAATACAATGAATATCATAAAAAATAACAAATTTGATATCTTTGTTGAAAATAACTGGTGGAATAATGTAAGAATAACAGCTGCCAAAAATGCAAAAGTTACAGCCACAGAAACAAATTAGCCCGAATAAAAGAAGAAAAGTCAAAAACTTTCTGGGGTAAAATAAAAAATTTATTTACATAAGAATATAAAACCAAAAAATTTAAATTACGAAGAAAGGACGTAAAAAATGAGTAATTTAGACAAAATCATGAAACCGAAATCAATCGCAGTTATCGGTGCGTCAACAAAAGACCACACCATCGGTTCGGATATTATGAAAAGATTACAGGAATACAAATTCAACGGAAAAATTTATCCTGTAAACCCTAAAGGCGGTATTATCGAAGGACTTCAGGCTTATACTTCTGTACTGGAAGTTCCCGGAGAAGTTGACCTTGCAATTATCGTTGTAAATGCCAAATTTGTATTATCAACAATTGACCAGTGCCACGAAAAAGGCATTACAGGCATTTGTATAATTACTGCAGGCTTCAAAGAAACAGGAGCTGAAGGTGCTGAACTTGAAAAACAATTAGTTCAAAAAATTAAAGAATACGGCATGAGATGTGTTGGTCCTAACTGCTTAGGAGTTGTAAACACTAACCCTGAAATCAGAATGGACGGATGTTTTGCTGAATCTTTACCTGAACGCGGAAATATCGGCTTTGTATCTCAGTCAGGAGCTTTAGGCGGCGGTATTTTGAATATTTTGAAAGACCTTAACTTAGGTTTTGCACAATTTATTTCAATCGGCAATCAGGCTGATGTTAACGCTGAAACAGCTATTGAATACTGGGAAAATGATGACGATGTTCAACAGATTCTTTTATATATGGAATCAATTCAGAACCCTGCAAACTTTAGAAAATTAGCATCAAGAATTACAAAGAAAAAACCTATTCTGGCTCTTAAAGCAGGACGTTCAGCAGCAGGTGCTTCAGCTGCATCTTCTCACACAGGCTCTTTAGCAGGTGCTGATAAAGCTGCTGCAGCATTGTTGCATCAGTCAGGTGTTATAAGAGAATTCTCTTTACAAAACCTGTTTGAAACTGCAAAAGTATTTGCAAACTGCCCGATTCCAAAAGGCGACAGAGTAGCTATTATTACAAACTCAGGCGGCCCCGGAATTATGGCTACAGATGCTGTATGTGAATACGGTATGCAGATGGCTAAAATTTCCGATGCTACTAAAGAAAAATTAAGAAGCTTCTTACCTTCTGCAGCATCTGTTAAAAACCCGATAGATATGATTGCATCAGCTCCTATCGAACACTACAAACAAACGCTTGAAACAGTTATTGCAGATGAAAACGTTGATATGATTATTACAATCTATCTTCCGTTCTTAGGCTTGAAAGATATTGATGTTGCACAGGCTTTAATGGAAATTAAGGCTAAAAATCCGCAAAAACCGATTATCGGTGTATTTATGACCAAGAATGAATTCTTCTCAAAACTTTCTGATATGAATGTTAATATGCCGTTCTTTATGTACGCAGAACAGGCTGCCGACGGTTTGAACAGATTAAATCAGCAAAGATTATGGATGGAAAGAGAAGAAGGCAAAATTCCTTGCTACGACGTTGACAGAGCTAAAGTTGAAAAAATTATTGCAAACTCTATCAAAGAAGGCAGAGCACAGCTTACTACTCTTGAATCTATCGATGTATTGCAGGCATACGGAATACGTGCTTGCAAATACGGTTTAGCAACAAACGAAGAAGAAGTTGTTGAACTCGGCAACTCAATCGGCTACCCTGTTGTAATGAAAATGACTTCTAAAACAACATCACACAAAACAGACGTAGGCGGTGTTGTTGTTAACATCAAATCAGAAGAACAATTGAGAAAAGAATACAAAGCACTTCTTGAAAGATTGGAATCAAAAGGCTTGTTAGACGGTCTTGAAGGCGTTATCATCCAAGAAATGGTAAAAGGCAGCCGCGAAATGGTTTGCGGTATCGCAACAGACCCTCAATACGGTCCGATGATGATGTTTGGCTTAGGCGGTGTATTCGTTGAAGTTATGAAAGACGTAACATTCAGAATTGCTCCTTTAACAGATGTTGATGCTATGGATATGATTAAATCTGTCAAAGCATACAAATTGTTAGAAGGCGCAAGAGGAACAAAACCTGCACAAATCAACCAGATTCAGGAAACTTTATTGAGATTGTCACAACTGGTCAGCGATTTCAAATTCATCGATGAATTAGATATTAATCCATTGTTAATTTCTGAAACAACAGGTGAAGGAATTGCAGTTGACGGTCGTATCAAAGTAAGATTAGAAGAAGCAAAAGAAGCATTAGGATGCACTTGCTCAGAATGCTCTTGCTGCCACTAGTCTCATAAATTCATAAATTAAAAATCCGGATTCTGAATAAAATCCGGATTTTTGTATTAGTAATCCTTCCATCTAAATGTTGGTTTACCGGAAGTATCAAACCCTGTTAACACAACATTACTTTGAGCTTTTGCTCTGTTAGCAGCAGCAACAGCTCCCGGCCAATCACGCCCTGCCAGATTATGATTATAGTATTCTTGAACCTCACCGTCAGAAGTTAATGCATTTGTTGCAGACCAGTGATAATTATCGCCGGTAAAGTTAACTATTGTCACTCCGGTTCTCGGATCGGTAAATGAACCGTCATTATTTTTAATGTACCCGTCACGTTCAAGATCCTGAGCTGATTTCCCTGCAATATGTGTACCTTCCGTTAAAACTGAAGCATTTGCAACACGAGCTAAATCAGCATCTTTACAGGAAATTAAATTCTCTAACGGGGTTTTGTCTGCGGAACATCCTTCTATTTGAGAATTGTTGATAATATCATTTTCAATATTAACTTTCTCCTCATCTGTCAAATATTTTCCATTTCGTTTTTCGGCTTGCATATTAGCTTTAATTTTTTCATTTAGTTGAGATTCAAGGTTTTTAACAGTTTCTGCTGACTGTTTTAATGAATTGACTTTACTTTCCATAGCTTCATATTGTGTCAAAATTCCCTGCTGTGTTTCCAATTCACTGTTTAAACGTTCATAATTACCGTTTATATCATCATAAGTTTCTAATGAATTATCATAGCTTTCCTGATTTTGTTCAACAGTATCCTGCATTTTTTCACATTTTTCTGCCATATCCTTATATTTTGAATCTGTTTCCTTTAAGGAATCAAGAGTTGACTGCTTTGCA
>CALURE010000130.1 GCA_944323095.1 Candidatus Gastranaerophilales bacterium | reverse complement strand
GGAATTACCAATGATATTTCAAATGACTTCCAGTTCAATACGGTAATTTCAAAATACAGAGAACTTGTTAATGCAATATATGATTGGAGAGGCAAAAAGTCTGAGCTTGATGATGAAGACAGGGCGATTTTGAGCTTTGCAGTCATAACATTAATCAAATTAATGTCTCCTGTTGCGGTTCATCTGACAGAAGAAGCATGGCATGATCTTGGCGGAGAAGGTTCTATTCACGATGTTGAATGGCCTAAATGGGATGAAAATCTCGCAAAAGCAAGTTCAATCACGCTTGTTGTCCAGATTAACGGCAAACTCAAAGATAAAATAGAGGCTGATGAAGCTTTATCAGAAGATGAACTGAAAGAACTTGCATTGAACAGCGAAAAAGTAAAAGAACTAACTGCCGGTAAAACAATTGTAAAAACAATTGTTGTTCCTAAGAAATTAGTTAACATTGTTGTAAAATAGAGGGAGATTTTCTCCCTCTTTTCGGAGTTTAAATGGTAAAAGTTTCAGTTATTGTTCCATGTTATAATCAGGAAGATTATCTTGAAGATGCATTAAAATCCTTAATTGGAGAATTTAAAGATTTTGAGGTTATAGTTGTTAATGACGGGTCTTCAAATATTAATGCCGAAAATAAAATTAAGGATATATGCACAAGATTTAAGGAATTTCCTGTTCGTTTAATAAATCAGACAAATCAAGGAGTTTGTGCAGCAAGAAATAATGCCGTCAAAAATGCCGCCGGAACGTATATTATGCCTCTTGATGCTGATGATATGATATGTAATAAGTATCTTGAGGATGCTTCAAAGATACTTGACGAAAACAAGAACATCGGTATTGTTTACTCTCTTGCTGAATTTTTTGGAGAAAAGACAGGGCTTTGGAAACTTGGAAAACCATCAATGATTAATATGCTTTCCCAAAACAGAATTTTCAATTCTGCAATGTACAGAAAGGCAGAGTTTGAAAAAGTTGGCGGATATAATATGAATATGACAGAGGGATGTGAAGATTGGGATTTATGGCTTTCGTTAATTGGTTCCGGGTTGAAGCCGCATAGATTAGATGAAATTTTTTATACACATCGTATTCTTCCGAAATCACGTACCTCGCAGGCTCTGGAATTTAAAAATTATTTAAATATAAGGCGGAAAATAATTTTAAACCATAAACTATTATATATAAAATATAATTTAGCAGCCTTAATACCTTTGTCGGCCAGAATAATCTTGAAAGGTTTGTTATGCCGAAAATCAGTGTAATTATACCTGTATATAACGTTGAAAAATATTTACGTCAATGTTTGGATAGTGTAATCAACCAGACTTTTAAGGATCTGGAAATAATATGCGTAAATGATGCATCCACTGATAACTCTTTATGCATTTTAGAGGAATATGCTCAAAAAGATAACAGGATTGTTATTTTTCAGAATGAAAAAAATTCAGGTCTGGGCTTAACACGTAATCACGGGTTGAAATATGCGACAGGTGAATATATTCATTTTTTAGATTCTGATGACTGGGTTGAACCTGATATTTATGAAAAAATTCTTGCCGATTTGCCAGAATGCCACGATGTTGTCTCTTTTTTGTGGAATAATGTTGATGTTAAAAACGGTAAAATCAGACAGGAAAAATTTAAAGAGTATGTAGTAAACGGAAATTTTAAAACTAATCCTGAAATTATTGATAATTGGAAAATTAGTGTTTGGAATAAGCTATACAGGAGAGATTTTTTAATTTCAAACGGGTTAGTTTTTAATGACTTTCCCTGTATGGAAGATATAGAATTTTCTTATAAAGTTCTCCTTTTGGCTCATGATATTAAATTTATAAATAAAATTTTATTGAACTACAGGTATAATAATTCTAAATCTTTGATAGGCAGATTTTATAAATATCCGCAATGTGTGATTAATTCATACAAAGCTGTTTATGAATTTACCGGAGAAAATTTGTTTAATGGTAAAGATAGATATTTTTCAAACCTGCTGGATAATATTTTATACAGGCTTGTCGGGTGTTATTGTTCCGGAACACTTAATTTTAATGATTTAAAAGATATTGTCTCAAATTTTGACTATAGTATGTTTATCCCGGACAGAAAATCCTACAAATGGTATATTTATTATAATGAGATTATGAATTATCCCTCTTTTGTTATAAAATTAAAATACAAAATTCGTTTGTTTTTAAAGAATTATTGTTACCGGTTGTATGAAATTTTTAAAAGGAATAATAAATCGTGAAAATCAGTGTAATCATACCTGTTTATAATGTAGAACAATATTTAGGTCATTGTCTAGATAGTGTAATTAATCAAACATACAAAAATTTGGAAATAATCTGTGTAAATGATGCATCAACCGACCGTAGCCCTTTAATTCTGGAAGAATACTCAAAGAAAGATAACCGGATTGTTATTGTTAATAATGCAAAAAATTCACGTCTGGGTCCTACAAGAAATCACGGTATGGAATACGCAACCGGCGATTATGTTCATTTTTTAGATTCAGATGACTGGCTGGAGCCTGACGCTTATGAAAGACTTGTTGAAATTATAAATAAAAACGGTGATATTGATTTAATTAATTTTTGTTATCAAAGTATATCCATAAAAAACAAAAGAGTTAATACAAGACAATTTAGAAAAAATAAATATTTAAATAAAGTTTTTACTTTAGAAGATGATGGTATTTTTGGATTACTGGAAATGTGGGACAGACATGCGTGGAGTAAACTATACCGTAGAAAATTTTTACAGGACAATAGCTGCATATTTAATAATTATCCATGTTTTGAGGACATAGAATTTAGTTTTGATGTTTTAATAAAGGCAGGTTCTATATATTGTTGCAACGATGTTCTTTTAAATTACAGGGTGTCTAACCCAAAATCGTTAATTGGAAATTATCATAACCATCTTGACTGTGCATATAAATCTTATTGTACCGCTGTTGAAATGTATAAAGATTCTAATAAAAAAATAAAAAAAGAATTAATTGTTCTGGAATATATTAATTTTTATAATATTATTTTTAGTGCTTTTTTTGAAAATAAGATATCTTTTGAAGATTTAAAAAATATTTTAAAAGATATTGATATAAGTATATTTGATGAACAAACGTTAAAGAGCAGTTACTTTGTACATTATAATGAGATAATATACGGTAATGAATTTGTGTTTAGAATAAAAGTAATCTTAAGATTTATTGTGAGAAAATGTTTTCCATTCCTGCATCAATTTTTGGTAAAATTAAGAACATATATGAGGATGCATTAAGGGGTTTATATGATAAAAATCAGCGTAATCATACCTGTTTATAATGTAGAAAAATACTTGCGCAGGTGTTTGGACAGTGTGCTGCACCAGACTTATTCCAATTTAGAAATTATATGTATAGATGATTCGTCAACAGACGCATCTGCTTCTATATTAAAAGAATACGCAGAAAAAAATGAGCGAATAAAGTTTTTAACAAATAAAAATTTAGAGGAGCATGCACCACCTCGCAATCACGGATTAGAAATTGCAACCGGCGATTATGTTCATTTTTTAGATTCAGATGACTGGCTCGAGCCTGACGCTTATGAAAAGCTTGTTAATACAATTGAAAAAATTTCGGATATTGATGTTATTCATTTTTTCTGGAATGATGTGTCTGATAAAACTCGTAAAATCGTTAGTTATGCTTGTGAGGATGATAAGTTTTTATCAAAGACTATCAACTTGTATAATGATAGCAATTTGCTGAAAATTTGGGACAGACGCGTCTGGAATAAGTTGTATTCAAACAATTTTTTAAAAAAAAATAATTTAAAGTTTAATGATTATCCTTGTCACGAAGATACGGAATTTTCCTTGCTGGTTATCTTAAAAGCACAAAAAATCTATTTCTTAAATGAAGTTTTATTAAATTACAGAGTTGAAAATAATAAGTCTCTTGTGGGAAATTGCCAAAAATATTACAAGTATGCTGTGCTGTCTTATAATTTCGCTTTTGACCGATGCAACAATCTTGATAATGACTTGAAAATAAAAATTATGGTATCTGAGTATAAGAATATGTTTAATATTTTACGTAACGCATACAGACGGGCGACTCTGTCGTATAAGGCATTTTATAATATATTAAAAAACATTGATTATAGTATTTTCCCTGAAGGAGAGTTGAAGTGTGGAGTATTTCTCTTATACCATGATATGAAAGTTTTGCCTGAATGGTTATTCTGTTTAAAAAATATGCCGCAAATATTTTTGTTGAAATATTTGCCATGTGTATATAAGTTTTTATATATAATAAAGCATAAATTTTTTAATCAAGCCAAATGTTTGTAATTCTGAAAATTCTTTTAATAAATATGCTTTACAAATAGTAAAATTTTCTATTTATGTTACCATGGATAGTCTGCGCTCATTTGCCAGCCATCATGTATAATTAATGCTGCGCACATAAGTCCTATTTTATTATTCGCACAGCCTAAGTAGTGAGTTTTTATCTCCTCTCTTGTTAACCCGCTGCCATACATATATAATCCTTCCTTCGGTATATTAAATAGAAAAGACTGTAATCAGTATCAGATTAGATGTTAATATGCTTAAAAATATTGACGATATATCTGCCAAGAC
>CALURE010000129.1 GCA_944323095.1 Candidatus Gastranaerophilales bacterium | reverse complement strand
CCCTCCCATCTTGACTCCTTAACCTCTTGACCTCTGACTAGCTCAGAAGCGCCCCCCCCCCGAAGTTTACATTTCTTAATAATCCTTTCATAAATCTTCTCTCCTTTCAATTAAAAAAACAGGTTATTATAATTATAACCTGTTTTTTTATTATTTTCAAGTGTTAAATCATTTATGAATTAGATTTTTCGGCCGACTTTGCTTTTTTATTTGCAAGATACTTTTCGCAAAGCCAGTTTGCAGGTTTTGTAACAGCTACCGGTACAAAGAATCTGTAAACAAATCCGAATACAAGCATTGTTCTTAACAAACCCATACCTTTTATTCTGGTTGATAATTCATCTGATACAGGAACAATTTTTCCGTCTTTTGTAAGTTTTTTGATAAATTTATCAAGATTTGTTTTTGGCATTGATTTCACACCATCATCTTTATATTTAACAGCTTTGCTGATGGTATCATTAATAAAGCTTGAGACATTTTCACTTATATTCATACCCTTCTTGGCATTTTCTGCAAGCTTGAACATATCGGCATTCTGATCGTTTTTCAATGCTTTGTTGACTTTATTTGTAATGTTTTTTATATCTTTAAAGTCTTTTGCAAAATTCTTATCAGAAATCTGTACACCGACATAATCTGCAGTAACATTTTCCCACCAGTCTTTTAAGTATTTATCCAGACAATATGCACCGGCAGTTGACAGAAGGAAAGTCAGCCCCTGATTTACTGCAAGAGTACGTTTTCTATCCTTATCCAGCTTGTCATTAGTAAGAGTTTTTTGCATATACAAACCGCTTGTAATCAAAGAACCAACAGTCAGACAGTGCTGGAATAAGTTGTTGCTGTTCTGGAGTTTATCTGAAATATAGCCGAGTGCCTTGCTGTCAGCGACTTTAGATGTAAAATGTTTTGCAATACCGTCAGTGAAATTTTCATAAAAATCTGAAAAGGGTTTGAAAAAGCTTGATTTGTCTTTTGCAGCCTGTTCAAGAATTTCTTCTGCGGCATCAATTGCTGATGAAGCTGCATTTGCGGTAAAACTTTGTTGTTTTAAGTTGTAAAAATTATTATATCTATTTTTGTTTCCGTTCAAAGAATATGTGTTAAATGTTACGTTCATTATTTAACACCTCCTTTGAAATCCTGGAAAGCAGATTTGTTAATAAAGTCCATCTGTGGTGTTTCCATTTTATTTTCAACTGTATTTACATTCTCCTGTTTTGGAGGATCTGATTTTTTCTTCTTTTCAACACCGAAAACATATTTTAAAATCGGCGGAATTAAAGCAATTGTCAGAATAGATCTTGGCACCGCAATAATCCAATCAGGAATATTTTTTGCCAGAGTCTGCATAGTATCTTGATGTTTAATCATTTTTTTATAAAGTTGTTTTGAGGTTTTATTAAGAAGTTCTCCGGCGGAATTTCTCAATTCTGAACGCTTTTGTAAAGCATCTTTTATTCTGGCAAATTTAGTTAGTTTTTTACTTCCATACTTAGCAGGGTCACCGAACACCTTTTTAATAGAAGTATCAAGCGGGCTGGTAATTATTGTTGAAGCAACAAAACCTAAGATAGCGGATGCCATCGCATGACCTGATGCATAAATTTTGTCTTCTTTGTCTTTGTCACCCGGCAGAGCCATAATTGTTGCCGGTCTCAAAACACCTGCCAGCACAAGAGCTACAAGGGCACTGGTTGAAACATTATGTTCATAAGAATATGTTAAAAACTTATTGAACCAGTTTTTAGTAAACAGACCGCCTTTTTTCATAACAGTAGCGGCAGCTTCACTCTTACCCGTAAAACTGCCGCAATAACCTGCATTATATCCTCTATTTTCATACGCACCCGCATTATTCTCTCTAAACTTTTGAGATTCCGAACGGAGCCTGGAATTACCCTGCTTGAGGGTCATATCATGTTGTATTGAGTTTATTTTCATTTTTTCACCAAATAAATATTAATATGTCTTCTACAATTATTTTAAAACAAAGGAAAAATTTTTTTGCTACATGTTTTACGAAAGTTTACATTCTTATAAAAAATCATAAATCCAGTGCCAGATCAAGCGTTGGAGCCTTTGCGACAATTGCACTTGAAGAAATAATATCAACACCTGTTGAAGCAATTTCATTTACGGTTGAAAGATTGACATTCCCGCTTGCTTCAACAACTGCAGTGTGATTTATTATATGAACTGCCTGTTTCATCGCATCTACAGACATGTTATCAAGCATAATGATATCTGCTTTAACTTTTACGGCCTCCTTGACCTGTTCAAGCGTGTCGCATTCAACTTCAATTTTGTGGGCATGCGAAATATTTTGTCTGAGTTTTGTAACAGCATTTGTTATTGAACCTGCAAGCTTTATATGATTATCTTTAATCATGGCACAATCTGATAAGTTAAACCTGTGCAATGCACCACCGCCTGTTTTTACGGCATATTTTTCAAAAGCTCTGAAATTAGGGGTTGTTTTTCTTGTATCTACAATTTTAGCAGAATAAGGTTTTATTGCATCCTGATATTTACGAGTTTCAGTTGCAATACCTGACATTCTCTGAATATAATTAAGCGCAGTCCTTTCTCCAATGAGCAAATCTTTTGCAGAACCTTCAATATCCGCGATTTTATCACCTTTTTTTATTTCATCGCCGTCTTTAAAATAAAATTTAATTTTTATATTATCGGATAAAAGCTCATAAACTGTTCTAAAAACTTCACAGCCGCATAAAATACCGTCACTTCTTGTGTTTAATGCGCCTTTAAGATAATCGTTATCACAAGCAAGATTTTCTGTTGTTATATCTTCAAAGCCGATATCTTCTTTCAATGCATTTTTAATATGCTCTTCTACATAAAATTTATTTAACAAAATCAGTCTCCTGTTCTATAGATTTTTTCATGGTATCTTTTGTAATACAACTGTGAACAGCTATATCAGCCTCAGAAGGATAATCCGTTCTATAATGCGCACCGCGGGATTCTTTACGGTCTAAAGCACATTTTGCAATCAAAAATGCAACAGTGAGCATATTTCTAAATTCATATTCATCTGTGCTCAGACATTTCAAATTCCGCGGAAATTCTTTTTTAAGATTTTTTAGTTTTATCAAAGCGGTCTGCAATGAACTTTCGTCTCTGAAAATCCCTGCATAATTCCACATTATATTCTGCAGCTTCTTTTTCAGCGGATTAACGTCAATTTCCTCAAGAATTATATCTTCATCAGAATACCTGTCTATATGAGATTTCATCTCACTGTCAATCTGCTTTGGTGTTTTTAATTCAATTGATTTAAGATATTCCGCAACGGAATATGCGCAAACGACACATTCAAGCAGTGAATTGCTTGCTAGTCTGTTACCGCCGTGTAAACCTGTTGAAGCTGCCTCACCTATCGCATATAATCCGTTAACAGATGTTTCCCCGCGAAGATTAGTCTTAATACCGCCCATATAATAATGTGCGGCCGGAGCAACAGGAATAAAATCATGTGCAATATCTATGCCGTTTTCAAGACATTTTTTAGAAATATTAGGGAAATGTCTGCGCAATTCTTTTTCATCAATACAAGCAGCATTCAAGTAAACATTCGGGAGATTGTTTTTTTTCATTTCACTAAAGTTAGCACGTGTAACAACATCCCGCGGCGCAAGTTCTTTGCGTTCATCGTATTTACTCATAAATTCCACACCATCAGCGTCGCAAAGTTTAGCGCCTTCCCCGCGGACAGCTTCCGAAATTAAAAATCTGTTTTCTTCTCCGTCAATAGCTAAAGCTGTAGGGTGAAACTGAACAAATTCCATATCCTGCATTATTGCACCTGCATTATAAGCAAGAGCAATTCCGTCACCTGTCGCACCTGCAGGATTTGTTGTATATTTATAAAGTTGGCCGATGCCGCCTGTTGCAAGAATTACTGCCGGAGAATAAATTGCTTCATAATCCTGTGTTTGGTCATTAAAAACAAGGACTCCCTTACATTCCAAATTTGATTTTATAAGAAGTTCCACGGCAGAAGTATTTTCGTAAATCTCTATATTTTCATTTTCCTGTACTTTCCGGCAAAGAGCCTGTTCAATCATTTTGCCTGTAGCATCACCGCCGGAATGCAAGATACGTCTGACACTGTGTGCAGCTTCTCTGGTAAAACATAAGTTATTATTTTCATCACGGTCAAATTCTACTCCGAATTTCAACAAATCCTTAACTACTTCATCTGAGTGTTCGGATATATATTTTACGGCATTAAATTCGCTTAAACCTGCACCGGCCTTTATGGTGTCAGAGATATGAGAAACAGTTGAGTCATTTTTATTTTCCTTCATAACAGCAACCATACCGCCCTGAGCATATCTTGAATTGCTTTCACCGAATTTTGATTTTGTAATTAACAAAAGTCCGTCAGGTAAATTTACCTGCTGCTCAATTTTTAATGCAGCATACAAGCCAGCAATACCGCTTCCTATTATAACAGTTGAATATTTTGAATATTTCATAATGATACACCTTATGTATAATACCATTTATATAATAATCTAAAATGATTTATTTTGCTATAAATAAATATTAAGATTTAATTAAAAAAAATTATAAAAAATTAACCCAGTTTACACCAAATATGCGTAAT
>CALURE010000128.1 GCA_944323095.1 Candidatus Gastranaerophilales bacterium | reverse complement strand
TTTAGATATTGTTTTAATGGACAGTGAAAAAGGTTTCGGCAACGAAAAGCTTCTTCCGGCAGGGCCTTTAAGAGAAGGTACGGAAAGCTTCAAAAGAATTGACCGACTTGTTATAGTGAGCAAAAGTACAGATCACGCTAAAGCCGAAAAACTTGCAAGAATAATGTCAAAAAAAATGAAAGTTCAAACGCAGGTATGCCGTACCCAACCTGATTACGTCTACAATATTAAAACAGGCGAACATCTTGATGTTGGCGCAGAAATAACAGCATTGTGCGCAATCGGCCAGCCCGAACAATTTTTTAACTTTTTAAAAGATTACAGTATAAAACAAAAAATTTCATTTGACGATCATCATATATATAAAGCAGAAGATATTCCCGAAGGAAAAATTATAACAACGGAAAAAGATGCGGTTAAAATGATTGATTTCAACCGCTCTGATATTTATGCGCTAAAATTAAAAACAAAAATTGAGATTGAAGGCATTTTAAATGACACAAAAAACGGAAGTTAAAATTAATAAAATTATCGAACTATTAATAGAATCCAAGCAGCCAAGACGCGAATTTGTACAGCTTATGGAAGAATTTAAAGATCCATATCTGGTATTAATTGCGTGTATTTTGAGTTTGAGAACAAATGATTTAACAACATATCCAGCAACACTCAGAATGCTCGAAATCGGACGAGAGCCGAAAGACTTTGCATACTGTGATGTAGACAGACTCGCAAAAGCTATTTACCCTGTCGGTTTTTACAAGAATAAGGCACGACAAATTGTTGAACTATCAAAAATAATCGTTGAACAGCTTGGTAATAAAGTCCCTGGCTCAATAGAAGAATTAATAAAATTTAACGGTGTCGGCAGAAAAACAGCCAATCTTGTTCTGGCAAAAGGTTTTGGAATTCCCGCAATCTGTGTTGATGTGCATGTCCACAGAATTTGCAACCGACTGGGATACGTCAAAACCAAAAATCCAGAAGAAACAGAGTTTGCTCTGAGAAAAAAATTACCGAAAAAATACTGGCTTGATATAAATACCCTGCTTGTAACCCACGGTCAAAATATCTGCAGACCGCAAAAACCAATGTGCGATATCTGTCCGATAAAAAATTATTGCGAAAAAATAATTTAAGTTAAAATTTATTCATATTATAGCAAAAAATATTTTCTTTCTGCATTTATACCGGTAAAGGAGAATAATTATGAAAATTCAAAAATTGATAAATAAAGTCCAGAACAATATTGCAAGAAGAAATATATTAAAAAATGAAAAACGTATCAATAGTTATGTAAGAATTCACGATATTCCTGAATTCGGAGATTCATTTGAACAAATTTACTCTGCCCGCGAAACAATTGCTAATTACGCAAAAAGAAATGGCATAAAGGTAGATATTCTACAGACTGAAAAAGAAAACGTAAAAAATACCAATAATAAAGACAATTTGATAGTTATTGTCACAAATCTTCTGACAGGCAAATCTCAATTAAAAACTGTTTCTGATAATACAGATATTCTATATCCGAAAATATCAGAACGAAAAATTCTTGTACCTGTTGCACATGATGAATTAGAAATCGGCAGAACCGGCAGCAAACGCACAGAAGATACTTTTTTAAGAAATTTATACAGGTGTATTGAAGATTTAACCAAAAAAGTTACTGACAAAACAGTTAAATAAACTTGATTTTAAAAGCTCCTTGTGCAATAATTCTGATAAGATTGTATATTTTTTACCTTTTCTATTATGTACAATCGGGGTTAGTCAGATAATTGAATACAGGAGTTCGAGATGAGTGTAAAAAGCCATCATAAAATCGACACAGCAAAATTAGATGAAATTATGTCATCTTATGACTATAAAAAATCTAATCTGATAGCGATTTTACAGAAAGTTCAGGAAGTTTTCCGGTATCTACCTGAAGAAGCAATGATTTATATCGGAACAAAAATGGAAGGTTTATCCCCGGCAACAGTTTTTGGAGTTGCAACATTTTACGCACAATTTTCTCTTGAACCGAAAGGGAAGTATGAAATAAAAGTATGCGACGGTACAGCATGCCACGTTAGAGGTTCAATGCCTGTTCTTAATGCAATAAGAGCAAAACTTAATATTCCGGCTGGTCAATTAACAAGTGAGGACGGTTTATTCTCTCTCGAAACAGTAAGCTGTTTAGGCGCCTGCGGACTTGCACCGGTTGTTGTTATAAACGACAAAGTTTATCCTCAAATGACATCTGATGCTATAACTATAGTATTAGACACAATTATGAAGGAGGCAAACTAATGGAAAAAACAGCATTAAATATTAACATTCAGGAAGAACAAAAAAAAGCTAAAGATATTATAACAAATCAGGGATTGAGAGTTCTTGTATGCGCAGGAACAGGATGTGTTGCAAACGGCTCTTTAAAAGTTATTGAAAAATTTAAAGAACTAGGAGCAGATGTTTCAACACTTACAGATTACGACAAAATGACAATCGTTCCCACAGGCTGCCACGGTTTTTGCGAACAGGGTGTTCTTGTAGTAATTCCTGACAAACATGTAACTTATGTTAAAGTTAAAGAAAAAGATGTTGAAGAAATTTATGAAAGCCACATAAGAAATGACAAACCTGTTGAAAGACTTTTGTATGTCGACCCGAAAACAAAAGAACGGGTATTGGATGATGAACATATAAATTTCTACGCTAAACAAACAAGAACAGCTCTTGCAAACTGCGGAAACATTAATGCTGAATGTATAGATGAGGCAATTGCAGTCAGAGGTTATGAAGCACTTTCAAAAGTTCTTGAAGAAAACAATCCTGATGCAGTCATTGATACTATTGAAAAGTCAGGTTTAAGAGGCAGAGGCGGAGGAGGCTTTCCGACTGGCCGCAAATGGAGATTTACAGCGGCAAACAGAGGCGGCAAATCTTACATTGTCTGCAACGGAGATGAAGGCGATCCGGGTGCATTTATGGACAGATCCGTTATGGAAGGCGACCCGCACAAACTTCTTGAAGGTATGGCAATAGCAGCTTTTGCTATTGGTGCTGATGAAGGTTATATATATGTTAGAGCCGAATATCCGCTTGCTATTAAACGATTAAGAAAAGCCATAAAAGATGCAGAAGAAAGAAATTTCTTAGGCAAAAATATTATGGGAAGCGAATTTTCACTTGAAATTCATATTAAAGAAGGTGCAGGCGCATTTGTCTGCGGTGAAGAAACTGCACTTATAGCATCTATCGAAGGCGAACGCGGAATGCCGAGACCCAAACCGCCGTTTCCGGCAAACAAAGGTTTGTTTGGCAGACCGACTTTGATTAATAACGTTGAAACACTTGCCAATGTACCTTTAATTATACTTAAAGGCGCAGACTGGTTTGCCTCTATGGGAACGGAAACTTCTAAAGGCACAAAAACTTTTGCTCTCACAGGCGAAGTAAATAACACAGGTCTTATTGAAGTTCCGATGGGAACAACTTTAAGAGAAATTGTTTTCGATATCGGCGGAGGAATGAGAGACGGCAAAAAATTCAAAGCTGTACAAATCGGAGGTCCTTCAGGCGGCTGCTTAACGGAAGAACATCTTGATATCCCGATGGATTACGATAACCTAATTAAAGCAGGCGCAATGGTAGGTTCAGGCGGACTTGTTGTAATGAGCGACAAAACATGTATTGTTGAAGTTGCAAGATTCTTTATGAACTTTACCCAGCACGAAAGCTGCGGGAAATGCGTTCCCTGCCGTGAAGGTACTAAAAATATGCTTAAAATCCTTGAAAAAATCGTTGCCGGAAAAGGTGAGATGAAAGATTTAGATACTCTGGAAGAACTCGCTCATGCTGTTAAAGACGGTTCGCTCTGCGGACTCGGCAAAACCGCACCTAACCCTGTTCTTTCAACATTAAAATACTTCAGAGATGAATATATTGCACACATAAAAGACAAAAAATGTCCTGCAGGTGTCTGCACGGCAATGAAAAAACTCGTAATCAACGAATCAGCCTGCAGAGGATGTACAAAATGCGCAAGAATTTGTCCTGTAGGCGCAATAGAGGGAACTATCAAACATCCCCACCACATTAATCAGGATAAATGTATTAAATGCGAAGCATGTATGCAAAACTGCCCGTTCAAGGCAATAGTATTAGAATAGAAGTGCAGAAGTCAGGAAGGCAAGAAGGCAAGCAATTTACTAATAATAGCCTGACCTCTTGACATCTGAGCTTCCGGACTTCCAATATAAGGAATAACAAAAATGACAGATAAAAAAACACTATTTATAGACGGAAAAGAAGTTGAATTTACAGATGAACCAAATCTTCTTGAAGTAATAAGAAAGGCAGGAATGAATGTTCCGACATTCTGCTACCGCCCTGATTTAACATCTTTCGGCGCCTGCAGAATGTGTGTTGTGGAAGTTGAAGGCAGAGGAATTCAATCTTCCTGTACAATGCCTCCGGAAAACGGCTTAAAAATTCATCTGAATACGGAAAAAACAAGAAGAATCAGAAAAACAGTTCTGGAACTTCTTCTTGCAAATCATGACAGAAACTGCCTGACATGCGAAAAATCAGGAAACTGTGAATTACAGCAGTATGCAGAAGAATACGGAATTAGAAATATCAGATATCCTGACAAAGAGCTTGATGAATATCATTTGATAGATGCATCAAGTCCGTCAAT
>CALURE010000127.1 GCA_944323095.1 Candidatus Gastranaerophilales bacterium | reverse complement strand
CTACAGAATTCGTATCTATATATTTATATTTTTTTTGCATATATTACTCCTGACAAGAAATATAACATAAATATTTTGTTATTAGAAACTGTAAAATGTAAATAAGTTTGAGAAAATGTCAGAGTATATTAAAAAGATATTGACTTCTTATTCCCGAAACAATCAAACCACGTGTTCTTTTACACACAGGGTAAAAGAAATCAATTATTTGCCAACAGACTTTTTATAATGTATTCTTTGCTTACGTTATCTTTCATAAAAGAAAAAATGAAAATTCGATAGCAAAAAAATTTTTTTCGTGTTTTAAATGAAATATGCAAATAACTAATAATTTACAAACCCCGTCATTTAAAAGCGTTTATACAGTCGATACAGGCTCCGCACAGTCAAAAAACCAGATTTTTACATTAGGTGCGTTGATGAACAACTTCTGGGTAAATAATGCCGGTACAACATTCAACAGAATAAGAAGTACATCTGTTTACGGAAAAGTTGATATTAGTGTAAAAGACTACAAAGACAGAGCCTTTGAAGCCGTTTTAAAAAATAACGGAATTACTTATGAGAAAAAATCCTCCGGCATAAACTACATGGCTTAATTAAACTCTTGAATACTGATGACGTTCAAGCATTACCATTAAAATTGAAATATCAGCCGGTTTCACACCGCCTATGCGTGATGCCTGAGCAAGGGTTTTAGGACGAATTTTAGAGAGTTTATCTTTTGTTTCAGAAGAAATATGTTCAATTGAGGAATAATCTATATCATCAGGAATTTTAAATTTGTCAAGTTTAGATGCCTGCTCAACCTGAAATTCCTGACGTTTTAGATATCCGTCATATTTTACAAGAATTTCAACCTGCTCTGTCACATCAAATGGAATATTTAATTCATTTGTAACAGCATCAATTTCTTTTATAACGTTATAATCAACATTCGGACGCTTCAAAAGTTCGGCTATTTTCATACCACGCTCCATATGCTCGCCATATTTTGCAAGTACAGAGTTAATTTCTTCTGTTGCTGAAATTTTAGCCTCTTTTATTCTTGATAATTCTTTTTCAATAGCTTCCTGCTTATCGGTAAATACTTTAAATTGATTATCGTCAATCAGACCATATTTTCTGCCGATAGGAGTAAGCCTTGCATCGGCATTATCCTGACGCAATAAAAGTCTGTATTCCGAGCGGGAAGTCAGCATTCTGTAAGGATCCTGAATGTCTTTTGTCACAAGATCATCAATCAGAGTCCCGATATAAGATGAACTTCTTGAAAGTTCAAGCATTTCAGAATTATTCAGATAGTTAAACGCATTAATACCTGCAATTAACCCTTGAGCCGCGGCCTCTTCATAGCCGCTCGTTCCGTTTATCTGACCTGCTAAAAACAGCCCATTGATATTTTTTGACATCAAAGAATGTGTTGTTTGAACAGCCGGCACATAATCATATTCAACAGCATAAGCAGGCTTTATCACATGCGCTTTCTCAAGCCCTGGTAAAGTTCTGAGCATCTGCACCTGAACATCGGCAGGCAGACTGCTTGAAAATCCCTGAATATAAACTTCATAAGTTCCCAAACCTTCAGGCTCAATAAATATATGGTGTGAAGGATTTTCGCTAAATCTAACAACCTTATCCTCAATTGATGGACAATAACGGGGACCGACACCTTGAATTAACCCTTGAAACATGGGAGATTTATCTAAATTAGCTTTAATAATTTCATGAGTTTTTTCATTAGTTCTTGTTAAATAACACGGATACTGCTTGCGAACAGGTCTATTCGGCTTGAATGAATAAAAATGAAGAGTTTCATCGCCCGGCTGAATTGACATTTTAGAATAATCAATTGTTCTTTTATCGACTCTGGGCGGAGTACCGGTTTTCAATTTTTTTATATTTATACCGTGTTTAACAAGACATTCAGAAAGCCCGTAAGCCGCTTTTTCACCTAATCTTCCGGCGCTGTATGAACGAAGTCCTACAAAAATTTTGCCGTTCAGGGAAGTTCCTGTAGTTAAAATAACTGTACGCGCCGAATATTCTATTCCAAATTCATCAATTGCCCCTGTAATTTCGTTATCTTTAACAATCAAATCAGTAATACAGGCCTGACGCAAATAAATATTTTCGTTATTCTCAATAACATTGCGCATATAATCCATATACTGTTTTTTATCTGATTGTGCACGCAAAGCTCTGACAGCTGGCCCTTTTGAAGAATTCAGCATCTTCATTTGAATATAAGTTGCATCAGCAGCCTCTCCCATAACACCACCCAGCGCATCAATTTCACGCACCAGTGTAGATTTGGCAGGGCCGCCAATTGCTGGATTACAAGGCATTAGTGCTATATGATCAACATCAAGAGTCGCAAGAAGAACCTTTGCACCCAATTTTGCACAGGAAATTGCGGCCTCACAGCCAGCATGACCTGCACCGACAACTATTACATCATATTTGTTATTAAGATAATTCATACTGCATATTCCTAATCGGCTGTAAAAATATTATAGTACAAAGATAGCAAAAATCGCGAAAATTAATTTCGCGATTTTTGCTAATTATACCTTATACCTGCATCTTTCATTCTTTGAATACATTTCTTTATAGTATCAACATCTTTTGTAAGAGCTACACGGAAATATCCTTCACCGTATTTACCGTAACCATTTCCGGGGGGAACTACAACATGAGCTTTCTCAAGCATAACAGTAACAAACTCCTCTGATGTCATACCTTTTGGAACCGGAAGCCATAAATAAAAAGTTGCTTTTGAAGGTTTTACATCCCACCCGAGTTCTCTAAATCCTTCTTCTGCTACGTCTCTGCGTTCCTGATACATCTTATTCAAATCATTAATATATTTAGAGTCAACGTTAAACGCAGCAGCTGCAGCATCCTGAATAGCTTTAAATGTACCGGAATCTATATTATTTTTAATTGTTCCTAAAGCCTTGACAGCATCAGCATTTCCACATACAAAACCAACTCTCCATCCGGTCATATTATATGATTTTGAATGAGAATAGAATTCAAGCGCTACATCTTTTGCACCTTCAACCTGCAAAACAGACGGAGCTTTGTAACCGTCATAAGTCATTTCTGAATATGCCATATCAGAACATAGCAAGATATCATATTTTTTACAAAAATCAACAGCTTTTTTAAAGAAATCCAAATCTGCAACAGCACCTGTCGGATTATTAGGATAATTCAAGAACATTAGCTTTGATTTTTTTGCAATATCTTCAGGGATTTTATCAAAGTCCGGAAGATAACCGTTTTCTTCCAATAAAGGCATCGGGAAAGGTGTTCCGCCGGCAAATATTGTTGCATTATGGTAAACAGGATACCCGGGATCAGGAACAAGCGTATAATCACCTTTATCAACATATGCTAAAAACACATGAGCAATAGCTTCTTTTGAGCCGATGTTAGCAAGCATTTCTTTATCAGCGTCAAGTTCCACATCGAAACGTTTTTTCATCCACTCACAGGCAGCTTTTCTGAATTTTTCAGTCCCGTTATACGGCGGGTAATCATGATTTTTTGGATTGTCAATTGCTCTGTGCATTTCTTCAACAACAGGAGGAAGCGTCGGAGTGTCAGGGTCGCCGATACCTAAACTTATAATATCAAATCCTTTCGCCTTTGCTTCTGCAATTTTTCTGTCTATTTCCGCAAATAAGTAAGGCGGTATTTTTTCTAAACGTTCCGATACTTTCATAAAATCTCCTTCTTTATAATATTTCCTAACCTTTAATTTTATGCTATCATAAATATAAAGGAAAAACAATGAGCATAATTGCAGACGATGATAATTTCAAAAAAGCAAGGGTTGAAAAAAATCCCGTGATAAAAGCTGAAACAATTGAATTTGATAAAAATTTTGAAAACTGCATCCGCCCTAAGACATTTGACAGTTACATAGGACAAAGTGCGTTAAAAGAAACTTTAAAAATTTCAATTGCCGCGGCAAAAAAACGTGAACTTCCGCTTGATCACCTTTTATTTTACGGACCTCCGGGACTCGGGAAAACTACTCTTGCCGGAGTTATAGCAGAACAAATGGGAGTAGATATAAAAATCACATCAGCGCCTGCACTTGAAAGACCCAGAGATATTATAGGGATTTTGATGTCTTTAAAAGGCGGAGAAATATTGTTTATTGACGAAATTCACAGGCTTAACAAAGTTGCGGAAGAAATTCTTTATCCCGCAATGGAAGATTTTGTTCTTGATATGACGACAGGAAAAAGCCAGACAGTAAAAACTCTGCGCATACCGCTTCCAAAATTTACACTGATAGGTGCGACAACAAAAGCCGGAGAATTATCAGGGCCTTTAAGAGATCGTTTCGGAATTATTCACAGGCTTGAATTTTATACGGAAGATGAACTTGCAAGAGTAATTACAAGGACAGCAGGAATTTTAGATATCGAAATAACAGAAGAAGGTGCATATGCAATCGCAAAACGTTCAAGAGGAACTCCGCGTATTGCAAACAGACTTGTAAAAAGAGTCGCAGACTTTGCGCTTGTAAAACATGACGGAAAAATAACAGAAACCATTGCAAATGAATCTCTTGATATCTTAAAAATAGATAATTTCGGGCTTGATAACACTGATAGAAGCCTCTTAAAACTTATTATCGAAAAATATGACGGCGGGCCAGTTGGCATAGAAACAATTGCCGCTGCAATAGGGGAAGATGTAAGAACTATTGAAGATGTTTGCGAGCCATATCTTCTTCAGGCAGGACTCTTGCAAAGAACCCCGCGCGGAAGAAAAGTTTCTCCCGAAACATACAGGCATCTCGGGTATAAAAATATAAAAACAATCGATCAGCAGAATTTATTTTAAAAACTAAAGGCAGAG
>CALURE010000126.1 GCA_944323095.1 Candidatus Gastranaerophilales bacterium | reverse complement strand
TAGGGTGGGATAAGCGAAGCGTTCCCACCGGAATGATTACTAGAAGATAGGAGGGTAGGAGGATTAGAGGATAAGCTGTTTAATGTAAATGACTTACCTTCCAAGCTTCCTATCTTCTTACCTTCTAAATTGCCTGACCTCCTGACTTCCTGCCCTCCGTCTGCTATCATAAGCTGGATTCTTTCGCCTGTCGGCTCAGAATGACCAGGAATGCAAAAATCAATTTGGCGGGTGGAGCGGCACGCTCCCTCAGAATGACGGTAATCTCCCTCTCCAATGGGAGAGGGATGGGGTGAGGGATGATTTTCACACTCCCAAACAATACTTCCTACTGCCTTACTACAACAGCAACCTAAAATCCTTAATAATTTTCGCCAAAACCAGTGTGGAGAAGCTAGTAGCGCCCCCCCCCCGACGTTTGAAACTTAGTAATATCAAGCCTTTTCATACTTTTTAGCTCCTCTTTTATACGGTAACTCACATTTATAGTTTAACATATTTTGATAAATTTTTCAACAAAAAAAGTGCCTAACAGGCACTTTTTATTATATAAAATCTGGCAAATTTAATTTAATTAATTCTATGAAAGTGCCATCAAAGCTTTCACAGATCTAGCATTATCTCTGACTTCTTCATCAGAATGCATTTGAACTGTATCTTCCAAAATTTTCATGGCTTCTGTTTTGTCATCAAGTGATAACAATTCGTTAATTGTGCTCATTGCAACAACTGTTGACATATCATTGATGCCTTTGCCTTTATTAGTAATAACTACTTTTAAAGAGTCATGCATATTTTTCTTGACTAATGCACGGGAAGTCATTTCTCTAATTGCATCTACTTTGGAGTTTGTTCCTACATCTTCAAGAATAGATATGGTTTCAGGGTTTTCATTTTTGCCCAAACCTTCAATAATATTTGTTACATTCTTTATAATCTTTTTATCTACCATCACTTACCTCCAAATTAAGCAGCTGATTCCCATGCTGCAACATTATCAGTCATTAATTTTCTTGCTTCTGTCATATCATCCATTTTAGAAACTGATTTCACTGATATTCCTGAAGAAATTAAATCCGAAACAGAAGTATTCAATGTATCCTTTACTGAATTAAACATTGAAACAGCTTTTTCTTTTGCCGGATTAAATGAAATTTCAATATTGTTTAATTTATTCCAGCCGTTTACTACATTGTCTTTAACTCTGTTTCCGAATGCAATAACAGAATTAATCATATTCTGGAATTTTTCACCGATACCGGAAATAGAACCAACCAGAGCACTTGCTTTCAATTTTCCGGTAAAATTAATCTGGTTGTCATTTTTGTTAGAAGATTCAAACACATCTGCAGTTAAAACATTACCTTTGAATGAAGAAGCTGCAAAAGGATTAGTATTGTTTGAATTTCTCTGAGTTGTTGTTTCGTGCTTGCTTGTATTAAATAAGCGTTCACGAATAGATGGAATTGATAAATTTGCCATAGTAATTATCCTTTCGTATAACTTTTTATCGACTTTAATAGGATATCATCATAAATTTTATTATGGCTCAACCTTTTGATGTATTCTTGGTTGAATTTCTTATACTTTAGTTGTAAAATTTTTCTAAGAGGGATATAAATATGGGATATGAAAATCTTGGCAAACTGATAGAAACTGTGCGAACTTTGCGTTCTCCGCAAGGCTGTGAATGGGACAGAGCCCAGACTCACAAGTCATTGCGCCCGAACATGCTTGAAGAAGCTTATGAAGCAGTTGATGCTATGGATTCAGGAGATATGAAACACCTTAAAGAAGAACTCGGAGATGTTCTTTTACAGGTACTGCTCCATGCTCAGATCGCAGACGATGAAGGCGAATTTAACCTTGATGATGTTGCAAAAGGTCTGAATGAAAAGCTTATTCACCGCCATCCGCATGTATTCGGGAATACTAAAGTAAATTCCACACAGGATATAATTGACAACTGGGACAAATTAAAAAAAGAAGAAAAACCTCATAGAAAATCAGCAATGGACGGAATTTCAAAATCCCAATCCGCACTTATGAGCGCGCAAAAAATAAGCAAACGTGCAGTAAAACAGAGATTTGAGTGGCCGGATGAAAATTCTCTATATGAATGTATTCATTCAGAATTTGAAGAATTTAAAGATGCTGTAAAAGAAGGCAATAAAGACCACATGGAAGAAGAAATGGGAGATATTCTTTTTGCAATTGTGAACCTCGCCCGCTGGAACAGTATAGATGCAGAGCAGGCACTTTTAAAGGCAAATAAAAAATTTATTGCACGCTTTCGGAAAATGGAAGAATTGGCAGAAAAACCGTTAGAAGAATACAATTTTCGGGAATATGATATATTATGGAAGCGGGCTAAGGAGAGGATCACAAATTAATTGTAAATAAATGTAAAGTATCGTTACCCCAAAAAAGCAATTTTCCGATGCAAAAATCCTTTATATAAATATACAGGAAAGAGGATTAAAAAATATGAAAGAACAGGAATTGAATACTTTAATGTCTGTAGTTTCAGACCCTATTAATAATGTTTATAAAATTGAATCAAGAAAAGATCTGGAAGAAATCCAGCGTATCATAAGAATTTTCAATATATCTGAAAGCCAGCACAACAAACATGCAATGCTTTCCGTCAAAAATCTTGCGACATTCAGATTAGTATTGAGCAATAACTAATAAGCAAGCCCGAAATCAAATAGCAAATAAAAAAGCCCGTCTTTGAGAATCTCAAAGACGGGTTGACTGTGCTTAATGTTTTTGTTTTAATAGTTAATTTTCCATCCGTCTTCAACAACTCTTTCAAAACAAGCTGTTGATATATAACTATCATCATCAGCACGACCGCAATACTGCCCAAGCCCAGACACATAAAATGATCCATCTCCATGCAAAAAGTCTATTGCAAAATAATCATATCCTTGAGTATTAGGAAGTTTATTATAACCATTTACATCAACAAACACATATATCCAAGATTTATCAAAACACAAATCTGCCCCATCTGCAGTAGTAGCCAATATGCAGTCTTTTAACGTAAATGTTTGATTAGTAGAACTCCCGCCTGAATGAGAATTTGCATCAAAACTTATTTTTTTATACACTCTTTCGTCATCTAAAACACGCAAATCAGATATGATATTAAAATATTTTCGCATATAATTTGAATCTAAATTTTTTAGACGTTTATCAAAATCTGTATATTGCAAATTATCAACTCCATTATCAGCCAGTATCAATCGATACCCGTTTTGCAAAGTATTGACGGTTTTCTTTAACTGGGTAACATAAACCTGCTTTTTATGATTGGATATCAATGTCGGAAGGGTTAATGCTGCAACAATTCCGATAATTCCAAGAGTGATTAAGACCTCTGCTAAAGTAAATGCTGGTTTCTTTTTTAGTCCGTAGAGTGGGATAAGCGAAGTGTTCCCACCGGAATGATTACTAGAAGATAGGAGGGTAGGAAAATTAGAGGATAAGCTGTTTAATGTAAATGGCTTACCTTCCAAACTTCCTATCTTCTTACCTTCTAAATTGCCTGACCTCCTGACTTCCTGCCCTCCGTCTGCTATCATAAGCTGGATTCTTTCGCCTGTCGGCTCAGAATGACCAGGAATGCAAAAATCAATTTGGCGGGTGGAGCGGCACGCTCCCTCAGAATGACGGAATACTCCCTCTCCTATGGGAGAGGGATGGGGTGAGGGCTTATTTTCACACTCCCAAACAATTCTACCTACTGCCTTACTACCACAGCAACCTAAAGTCCTAAATAATTTTTTCCAGAACCCTTGTGGAGAAGCTAGAAGCGCCCCCCCCCGACGTAATTAATCTTTTTTGTTCTTTTTGCATTTTTGCTCTCCTTTGTTTATTGTTAACATTTTTATTATAACATATTTGTTAATTTTTTGCACTATAAAAGTATGTATGTTACAAATTAAATATGAAAAAGACTGTTATTGCATATTTACACACCCACTGGGACAGGGAATGGTACAGAGAATTTGAAGTTTTCAGATTAAGGCTTTTAAGGGTTTTTGATAATGTTCTTGAACTTCTTGAAAATAATAAAATTCCGTCATTTTATTTTGACGGACAGGTCGGTGCGCTTCTTGACTATTTAGAAATAAGACCGGAAAAAGAACTGCTCGTTAGAAAATTAATTGCTGAAAAGAAGTTATTTATCGGTCCGTTTTACACACTTATTGATGAATTCCTTACAGACAAAACTGTTTTTGAAAAAAATCTGGAAATCGGATTGAAAATTTCAAAAGATTTCGGCTGTACTGATTTCATCGGATACTTTGCGGACACTTTCGGACACAGCAAAAATATTCCGCCGTTATTACAAAAATTCGGCATTGATAAATGTATCGTCTGGAGAGGATGCGGAGATATTCCATCTGAATTCAGATTTAACGGAATTGACACCGTAAACCTTATCCGCGGATATTTTATGGATATTTTCTCAGCACCTATGACAATTGAACAAAAAGCCGAATGGCTCAAAGGAAATCTTGATAAAATCGCCGTGAAATCAAAAGATTATCTTTTACTTCCGATTGGAGCAGATCACTTAGGTGTTGAGCCTGATATCGCAGAACAGATATCAAAAGTCAACAATTTGCTTGAAGATTACGAAATAAAACTTTCAAACCCGTTTGAATACTTTGATCTGGTAAAAGATAATTTTCAACAGTTCGAATGGAATGACGAACTCAGAGATAACAGCCTTACATTTATTCTTCAAGGCTCTTTTTCTGCAAGAATGAAGCTTAAACAATATAATGTAAAATGCACATATTTGCTTGAGCAGGCTGACAAACTGCAGAAAAAATACGGCTCACAATATGATGCAATTATAGAATACGCGTACAAACTTCTTTTGAAAAATCAGGCACAC
>CALURE010000125.1 GCA_944323095.1 Candidatus Gastranaerophilales bacterium | reverse complement strand
GTTAACGAAGCGGATTTACTGGACTACACGGATGTTCCTCCGCCTGAAAGACCAAATATTGATAATCTGGATAAACCCGTAAAAATAAAAAAACACAGACAAAAAACAGTTAAAGAAGAAAAAATAAAACCATATAAAAAAGGAGTTCTTTATCATATGGCAAAATGGTGGACAGACGCAAGATACAAACGAGAAGAACCTCACCATGGCACAAAACATGAAATAAAAGTTAAGCAGCGTATGGAATACGAAAAACAGCTTCTTGAAAAACATAATGAACAGGCAGAACACACAATATAATAAAAACTTTAAAATAAACTGTTGACAATAAAATTTGTTTCGATTAATATTAATTTTGCGAAAGGGCGTTTAGCCGACCGCAGTTCTTAATGAACCAAGTGAATTTTAGAAATGCGGGAGTTCCGAACTTGTTTCGGAATCGCAAAATAAAATAAGTTTTAAGGGCGTTTAGCTCAGTTGGTAGAGCGCCTCCCTTACAAGGAGGATGTCAGAAGTTCGAGTCTTCTAACGCCCACCATTTATAAAAAGAGCCGAAAAGGTTCTTTTTATGTATGTTTACACTGTTTGCAATGAAATATAAACAAAACCCAAAATTTTCAAAAATAGGCTAAAACCTTAATCATCTAAGTTTTCAGAAGTTCGAGTCTTTTAACGTATTCTGTCATGCTGAACTTGTTTCAGCATCTTACCAACTTGGAGTTAAACTCGTAGCTGGTAAGATCCCGAAATAAATTCGGGATGACAACAATATCTTACCAGTGGGGCATGTTATAATTAGTCTATGAACAAAACTTATGCTGTCTATATAATGACTAATTATTCACAGACTTCTTTTTATATCGGAGTAACCGGAAATTTGCAAAAAAGAGTTTGGGAGCATAAAAATAAATTCGTTGAAGGTTTTACTAAAAAATATAATATTGACAGATTAGTATATTATGAATTAACTGATTCTGTTGAAACTGCAATAAATCGTGAAAAACAATTAAAACGATGGCATAGAGATTGGAAAATAAATTTAATTAAAGAAATGAATCCTGAATTTAAAGATTTATCAACGGATTGGGAATAAATATTGTCATTCTGAATTTATTTCAGAATCTTACCAGTTTATAGTTATAACATCAATTTGGTAAGACCCTGAAACAAGTTCAGGGTGACAAAAATTTTAATCTGTGATATCGATCAGTCCCGAATGACAAATTTTTACATGCTATAATTTGAACATGAACATTAATGATGAATTTGTTGTAACAATAGAAAAATTATCAAATCTCGGAACAGGAATTGCAAGAATCGACGGTCAGGTTATATTTGTTGAAAATGCATGTCCTGAAGATGAAGTTAAAATAAAAATGACTAAAGTCAATAAAAATTTTGCAAATGCAAAAGTAATTGAAATTATTACACCATCACCACACAGAGTTAAACCTTTCTGCCCTATGCATAATGTTTGCGGTTCATGCCAGATGCAATTTATTGATTATGCCTATCAGCTTGCACTAAAAAAACAAATGGTTGAAGATGCAATGAGAACTATAGGCAATATTGATACACCTGTTAATAATCCTATTCCAAGCCCTGAAATAACAGCATTCAGACATAAAGTACAGTGTCCTGTATCTCAGACCAGGGTTTCAAAAAAAATTCTGACAGGATATTATAAACCGCAAAGTCATGAAATTGTTAACATCAAATACTGTCCTATACAGCCTGAAATTTGCGATAAAGTAATTGATTTTATAAGAAACAAAGCCGTTGAATTTAACATTTCAGGCTACAATGAGCAAAAACACACAGGTGATTTAAGACATATTGTTCTGAGACACTCTGCCTATAACGGGGAATTACTTGTTACACTGGTTATTAACAATAACAAAATCACAGAAAAATTATCTGACTTTGCAAAAATTATATTTGAAAAATTTGAAGAAGTTACGGGAGTTTGTATTAATTTCAACAGCAAAAACACAAATGTAATTCTAGGAGAAAAAACAATATGCGTCTGCGGCCGCGATTTTATTTACGAAAAAATCTTAGACAAAACTTTCAAAATCGGCGCATCAACTTTTTTCCAGATAAATCCGAAAAGTGCTGAAAATATATTTAAATATGTAAAAGATGAAATATCAAAACATGAAAACGTTACAGTTTTTGATGCGTATGCAGGTATTGCAACATTTGGAATTGTTGTTAGCGACGTGTCTGAAAAAGTTGTAAGCGTTGAAGAAAATAAAGAATCAATAGAAAAAGCAAAAGAGGTTTTAGAGCTGAATGGGATAAAAAATGTCGAGTTACACTCCGCAGATACAACAAAATATTTGAAATCAATAAAGAAAAAGTTTGATATAACAATTCTTGACCCTCCAAGAAAAGGCTGTACAAAAGAAGCACTTGATGAAACGCTTAAACATACAAAAGAAAAAATCATTTATGTAAGCTGCAATCCCGCAACTCTTGCACGTGATTTAAAATATTTGTGTGAAAAAGGCTGTACCGTTGAAAGCATACAGCCCTTTGACATGTTTTGCCACACTTATCATATTGAAAATGTTGCAATAATTACTATTTAGTTTTTTCTGTTTTTGTCTTTTCACCGAATTTCTGAACAGTTTCTTTAAAACGTTCTGTTGCAGTTCTAATAGCAGTAAGATCATCTTTTTTGTACTGTTTCAGCATTTTAATTAATTCTGCTCTTTTTTCAATAATATCATCAATATAAACCGTTTTATCATCACGTTTTTTATATTCTTCCGAAGCTTTCACCAATTTTTCTAATATAGGCTTATATTCGTCAGACTTCACTTCTTCAATTCTTGCATTATAGTGAATAGGAATTTTAGTCCTTATACCTTCAAAAAGTCCGAGCAGAGTTTTACAATTTGCAGCAGGAAGTTTTACCGGAAGCAATGTTTTTTCCTGATATATATCAAGATTAGCGGCATTAGTAAATAAAGGTTTTGAAATATAATCGTTTAGCTGCTGTGTTATAATTCCGATATTATTTTTCACTCTAAGCGCCGGTGAATTTAAGCCCGGATTTTCTATTCTTGAGATATGCATTTCCTTAGAAAGTTTTCGAGTTATGTCGTAAACATAATACGACTCAAGTTCTTTTGCTTTTGATGTATTTTTACCTGCAACAATAAGGATTTCAATGGGAGTTTTCTCTTTGCCGGTATATAAAGTATCTTCAAGCCTGAATTGAATATCTCTGTATCCGGAACTTAGCTGCTTAAAAGATGCAACATTACGCAAATCAGCACTTAACTGCTTTCTTGCATCTTCGGGAATATCTAATCTGACATCAAAATCAGGTTTAGAAGAAAGGACTTTTCTACCGCTCATTTTATCTGGAATCAAAGATATTACATAGCCTCTTTTTTCCAATGCCGGAAGAATTTTATCGTTGACAATTGATAAATCATAAATATTTTCACTATACAAAGTAGCTCTGACCCTGTCTAAAGGTGCTTCGCCACTTCTGATTAGTTTCGAAATAAAAGAGTTTGCCTTTTTAACAGGATTTTTTTCACAATAAGCGCGGTCAAAAGTAACACCAAATTCCGCTAACTCTCTTGCCACTGCATCTAATGTATCCATAAGTCTGTTTGCAATAATATGGTATGATGGCATACGTTTTTCATAATCTCCGGAAATTATTTCTTTGAAAGTAGTTACGGAATTTTTTACAACCTGCTCCTTCCCTGAGAAAGATACAGTATCTGCAGTCAAATCATTAAGATTTGACTGCATAACAGGCCTGTTATGCGTTTTTTGAAGTTCTTTTTGATTTAATGAAAATTTTGGGGTTAATAATTGTATATTCATCATAATTTCTCCTACACAACACACATAAAACACGTGAACAATCAAAGTTTACTAATATAAAAGAAAAAAATAAAATTTGTAACATAAATTTACATAATTATTTTTTTGTCAAACATTTTTGTTTGTATTAAAATTAAGGGGTATAGTTATTAAGTAATAGCGCATAAAATAAGGAGGTTTGTAATTATGCCAGGAAAGACTATAACAGTTGACGGCAACTACGCTGCAGCGCATATTGCGTATGCCTTGAGCGAAGTTTCCGCAATTTATCCTATCACTCCTTCATCTACAATGGGTGAATGGATTGATGAATGGGCATCCCAGCACAAAAAAAATATCTGGGGTGAAGAAGTAAGAGTAGCTGAAATGCAGTCAGAAGCAGGTGCAGCAGGTGCCGTTCACGGTTCTTTAGCTGCAGGATCTTTAACTTCTACATACACTGCTTCTCAAGGTTTGTTATTAATGATACCTGTAATGCACAAAATGGCCGGTGAAATGTTACCGCACGTAATCCACGTTGCAGCCCGTGCAATTGCAGCTCAATCATTGGCAATTTTCGGAGATCATTCAGACGTTATGGGATGCCGTAACACAGGTTATGCAATGCTCGCAGCAAACTCTGTTCAGGAAGAAATGGATTTAGCTTTAGTTGCTCATTTATCAACTTACAAAGCTAAAGTTCCGTTCTTGCAGTTCTTTGACGGTTTCAGAACATCTCATGAAGTTCATAAAATCGAAGAAATTTCTTATGAAGATATTGCAAAACTTGTTGAACCTAAATATATTGAAGAATTCAGAAACAGAGCAATGAGACCGGAAGCTCCTATTTGCAAAGTTGGAGCTCAAAACACTGATGTTTACTTCCAGGGCCGTGAAACTGTTAACAAATACTATGATGCAGTACCTGACATTGTTCAGGAATATATGGACAAAGTTGCATCTGTAACAGGCAGACAGTATCACCCGTTTGATTATGTAGGTGCACCTGATGCTACAGATGTCATCGTTGCAATGGGTTCAGGCTGCGAAACAATTGAAGAAACAATTGAATACCTGAACGCTAAACGCGGTACTAAATACGGT
>CALURE010000124.1 GCA_944323095.1 Candidatus Gastranaerophilales bacterium | reverse complement strand
GAGTATTGGTGGAATATTATACCAACACCGTTTTAAATGAAAACAGCCTGCCCTCTTGCCTTCTGTCCCTCTGACCTTCTGATAATCATCCCTCACCCAAGCCCTCTCCCAAAGGAGAGGGAGTTAGAAAGAGAGCATAATTTTTATTCTGTTTAATCAAAGACACAGGAGGTTATACATCCTGTGTCTTTTTTACCGGTTCCGTCATTCGGGTTTTGCGGCGATGCGCCTGTACCTTTCTTTTCATCCGCATTTTATATTATTTTTCCGGATTTGAAGATGAAAGGTTTTTTACCCGTCGGGTAACCGTCCGTATCCCGCCGCTCATTCGCAGGAATTATGCAGGTTATCACTATCACCTGCCTCGAAAACAAAGCGCAGAATTGTGCACTTTTCCGTCTTTCCGCGGTCATTGACGGCTGCGCTTCCCTGCACGCGTCATATCCGCATAATTCGGCTTTGAGATACGATGTTATTACCTGTGCCATATATAAGCACGGGGGATTTGTTACATTATCAGAATACACGTTTTTAATTTGTTTTTCATTATGCCTTTTACTTATTAATTGTTCTCAAAATATATACTTTTGTGCAATAGAACAGATCCCAATTTGATTAATAATAGCCTGAGGAGGAAGATTTATAATGACTGTAAAAATGTTAATTTTTGATTTCAGAGATAGTGAAAAAGCGTTTTTTGAAAACAAAAAATTTGAAAATTTTGATATAAAATTTTTTAAAGAAAGTTTAAATGAGGAATTTGTAAAAACCCTTAGCGCCGATGATCTGGAAAAAACGGCAATAATAAGTGTTTTCATAGATTCCGAAGTCAGTTCTGATGTTATAAACGCATTTAAAAATTTACGAATAATTTCAACCCGCTCGACAGGAATTGATCATATAAATCACAGAGCGGCAATGGAAAGAAACATTGATGTTATAAATGTTGAAAGTTACGGCTCAAAATCTGTTGCGCAGTTTACTATGGGGTTAATTATTGCTCTTGTCAGAAAAATTAAATCCGCCGCGGAATATATTATCAACAAAGACAATTCCTGTGAAAGTTTTATCGGGCGGGATTTATCAAAGCTTACAATAGGTGTCGTAGGAACAGGAGCAATAGGCGCAAGTGTTTGCAGGCTTGCATCCGCGTTTGAAATGAATATTCTCGCATATGATCTCAAAGAAAAGAAAGAACTTTTGAACGAAATCAATATGAAATATACTGATTTAAATACTCTTGTAAAAAATTCGGATATAATAACGCTTCATCTGCCTTTTACAGGCGACAATCTTCATATGTTCGGGGCAGAGTATTTTAATATTATGAAACAAAATGCATATTTTATAAACACATCAAGAGGCGAACTTGTCGATATTTTTGCATTATATGAAGCTGTTACAAACAAGACAATTGCAGGAACTGCTCTGGATGTAGTTACATGCGAACAGGTAACTTTTAAATGCTCGGGATTTACCGAAAAACTCGGCGCTGATATAATTTGTCTTAAAGAAGCACAAATAGTTCAGGAGCTTGCCGTAATGCCTAATGTTATTATCACACCGCATATAGCTTATGAAACACAGGATGCCGTTGATTATCTTCTTGAAATGTCTTTTAGAGGAATTTCAGACTGCATAAAAGGCGGAAACGGATATAAAATGCCGTAAAATTTTTAAATTATTTGGTCATAGTTTGTGAGGAGATTACACCTGAAAGATAATCTTCTCTTTTTTTGAGTTTAAATCCTTTGCTTTCAAAATCTTTTATTAAATCCTCGGGCGGCAGAAAATTTTGTTTTGATTTTATCAAATATTCATAAAAATCAGCATTTTCCGTAAAAATTTTCGCAAGAAACGGAGTTATTTTTTCATAAATTTTACTTAGAAAATTGGGGTTGCCAAAATCAAGATGCAAAAAACTTCCTCCCGGTTTCAAAATCCTGTAAATTTCTTCAACTGCTTTTTCTGCATTTTGAATATTTCTGAGTCCGAACCCGATTGTTACTGCGTCAAAAGTATTGTCGGGATAGGGAAGATTTGTAACATCTCCCTGAAAATATTGAATTTTTGTGTTTAGGGATTTCTTTTTTGCAATTTTCAGCATATTTTCGGAAAAATCTATCCCCTCAACAATGGCATCAGGATGAAGCTTTTTAATTATTCTTGCAAGATCGCCGGTGCCTGTACATAAATCAATTACATACCCGTCATGTTTTATATCAAGACTTTTTATACACATATATTTTACGTAATGATGAGTCCCAAAAGACATTACATTATTCATAAAATCATATTTTTCCGATAGCATATTGAACATTAAATGAATTGTTTCTGGAGTTTTATCAATAACTTTTCTGCCTGTCATAAATTGTTACCTTTTTGCTTAAATTCAATCTTAACATATAATAAGTTTATGAACATAGCTTTTGTACCGATAGATAACAGACCCGTATGTTATACCCTGCCGGAGCAGATTTGCGCAATTAACAACGATATCAAATTGTTTATTCCTGAACGCGAATGGCTCGGGGATTTAACAAAATACGCGCAAGCGGATAAAATTTTTGAATGGCTTAAAAATCTGCCGTCAGTTGATGCTTTAGTTCTTTCTCTTGATACTATTGCTTACGGAGGCCTGATTTCTTCCAGACGCTGTGAAGAAAGTTTTGAGCAAATAAAAGAAAGAGTTGAAAAGTTAAAAGATATTCTTGTCGAAAAAAATGCAAAAGTTTATGCATTTTCAAGTATAATGAGAATTTCCAACAACAATATTAATGAGGAAGAAAAAGAATACTGGAGCAGGTGGGGCAAAAAAATTTTTGAATATTCTTATAATTCCCATAAAAACGGCTGTCCTCCTCAATCTGATATACCTGAAGAAATTCTTGAAGATTATCTTTCAACGCGCAAAAGAAATTTTGAGATAAATAAGATTTATCTGGAATTTCAAAAGCAGGGGCTGTTTAACACGCTTGTGTTTTCAAAGGATGACTGTGCTGAATACGGTTTTAATGTAAAAGAGGCGCATGAGCTTGAAAGTTCAGGCGCATTTGTAAAAACAGGAGCCGATGAAATCCCTCTGACTCTTTTAGCGCGGGCGGTGAATAACACCCACCCCCCTGCCCCCCTCCCCTCAAGGGCGGGGGAAATATTGCTTAAAGTTGCTCCGATTTTTCTTGCGCCCGAATACAAACACTTAATCTCAAATTACGAAGATGTATCAATAGAAAAATCCGTTCTGGGGCAGTTGGAGCTTGCAGGCTGTGAGGTTTGCGAACCCGAGGGGGCTGATATTCTGCTTTATGTGAATAACTTTAAAGAGCATCAGGGCGAAATTGTGATGAAAGTTCCGTCAGAACCTTTCAACGGATTGTGGGCAAAACCTGATAAACCATATATGATTGCAGATGTAAGATTTGCTAACGGAGCGGATAACGCATTTGTAGAAAAATTGCTGGAGACGGATTTTGATGAAAAATTTTACGGCTATTCAGCATGGAATACTTCCGCAAACACCCTCGGAAGCCTTATATGTGCTGCTGTTGTAAAATACTTTTCAACCGTTCAACCCTACAACCCTTCAACCAATAACAATAATTTTAAAAAGTTACAGATAATAAGATTTCTTGATGATTGGGCTTATCAGGCAAATGTAAGACAGAAACTCTCAAAACCCGATGAAACAGAAATTAAGCAGATTATGAAACCTTTTGAAGATAGAATTTTTCACAAATTCGGCATAAAATATGATGTAAGCTACAAATTCCCGTGGGAAAGACTGTTTGAGGTAGAAGTTTGCATTTCATAGAAATTTTACTTTTAGCAATAGCATTAGGTGTAGATTGTCTTGTTGTATCATTCTCTCAAGGGTTAATCTTTACCCGCAACAGGGTGAAAAATTCTCTCGCACTGGCTTTTACTATGGGTGCTTCACAAGGATTCATGCCCTGTATTGGCTATTTTTTTACAGAAATAATCAGTAAATTTGTAGAACCCTACGGCAAATGGCTTGTATTTGCGATATTTTTTGGACTCGGCATAAAATTTATCCATGAAGCATTTCAGCAAAAAGAAGAAGAAATCTGTTGCATAGGTTTGAAATGTTTGATAGGCATGGGACTTGCGACAAGCATCGATGCTCTGGCATCAGGAGTAAGCCTCAATTTGACCCGAACCCCGTTAATATTTTCAGCCGTAATAATTGCTTTAGGGTCTTTTATCATGTCACTTTCAGGCTTCTGGTCAGGTAATTTTTTCAAAAAATTGCCGTCAAAATATCTTGAAATATCCGGCGGAATTATTCTGATACTTCTTGCTGTCAAAGCTGTTTTTATATAAAAGGCATGCCCAGATACAGACAGGAATTCTAAATATTTTACAATTCTTAATAAATTTTTAAACCATGGAAAACCATGGCATGAGCATGATTTCATGATTTAAAATCTGAAAACCATGTATCAGCTTTATTTCCAGCATGATTGACTTTTTAAAATCGCCTGTTATCTACACTTTACACCTGTTGTTACAAATGTTCATAATCTCATGTTCCGCCCTTGAAATAATTCCCTTATTTTTTATAATGTAGTTAGAGAGGTGAAACACATCTCTAATGGGGATTTTGACAGTTTTAAAAACTGTTTTGATTGCCATACTTGGGTAAGATAGTTAATAAGTGGAGATTATATAAATTGTTTAGAAGTAGGGATATGGGCAGAGCTGTTGCAGTGAGAAGATGGACACCGACTGCTCTTGAATGTTATAAAAGAGGTTGTAATTGTGAAGGATGTTTCTACAGAGATTTCTTCAGCGGGTCTTCTCAAAAATGCCAGATGAAAGCTTCCGTTTTAGAACTTGTCCGCGTTATCGGAACACCGAATGTTGAATTGCAGCAATTTATTATTGAAGATTAATGCTTTAATAAATATTTTTTGCAATATTGAGAAAAAGGCTTTAAAAATCAGAA
>CALURE010000123.1 GCA_944323095.1 Candidatus Gastranaerophilales bacterium | reverse complement strand
ACGCACGTAGACATTACTGACAATGTCCGTCACACCGCATTTACTTTGGCTGAGGTTTTAATCACCCTTGGAATTATCGGAGTTGTTGCAGCATTAACAATGCCGGCACTTATAGCAAATCATCAAAAACAACAAACTATAGTAAAGTTAAAAAAAGTCTATTCGGTTATATCACAAGCATATGAAATGTCAGTAAATGAAAATGGTGATTCGCAGGATGGATGGGAAATAAAAGATGATTATCCATGGTAAATTTTGTTGTCAAATTTGAAGAGCTGTACGCTCTCGGAAGAATTCAGCTAAGTAATAAATTCTGGTGGAAATGCTTTGCTTATCCAGATTACAGACTTAAGTCTGTTTTTTATTTTTGTTTTTCTGCCATTTTAGCTTCTTTTTCTAAAAGATTAGATTTATATAATATTTTTTTCTTCCGTCTATTTTTAAACATCGCTTTAATGCCTTTTTCATCAAAAGTTGCCAAATCGTCAATAACAGTCATATCGGGGTACTGTCTTAAGGCTTTTGCGTATTCTTTTGCTTTTTCAAATAAAGGATGGCCTCTTTTTATTACACCGTCTTTTGCTATTGTTTGTTTATAAAATTTTTCGTTAAACTCAAGATGATTACACATCGGGAATTTTTGCAATATAAAACCTTTGAAATTATTCAGCCCTTTATCAATATTTTTTGAAAGACCTGCAAAATATCTGGCAATAATCTGATATTGTTCTATATGTTTGGCTTCATGTTTTATAAATCTTTTAATAAGCGGGCGGAATAACCTGTTGTTATAAATAAAGTTTAAATTAATCTCGGCGGTATAAGGGTTTGCACTTGCAGCCGTGTTATCAAAAAATAAAGTTGAACGAATTTTTGGTTTTACGGGCAATTTATTTTTTTCTGAAACTTGATTTAGAGTATTTAATATAAACCGGCACTGCTTGATTTTCATTCTAACCTCCACGGGTATAAAAAGTTCAAGAAAGTGAAAAGTGCTATAATTAAAAACGTTTTTAATAAAATTTTACATTAAGTGCAAAGTTTTAATCAACAGAGAAGATTTCTTTAATATCATCCATTGTGAGTGATTTAACAATATTTCTGTCAACAGAAATTACGCTGTCCACAAGGTTACGTTTAACTGTTTTGAGCTTTTGAATTTTTTCCTCAACCGTATTTTTTGTAATAAGTCTATATACAAAAACTTTTTTAGTTTGTCCGATACGGTAAGCTCTATCGGTTGCCTGATCTTCAACTGCCGGGTTCCACCACGGATCGTAATGGATTACGTAATCCGCACCTGTCAAATTCAAGCCTGTTCCTCCGGCTTTCAAACTTATCAGGAAGATAGGAATTGATGGGGTTGAATTAAACCTTTCAACAGCGCCCTGTCTGTCTTTGGTTTTACCTGTCAGATACTCGTATGGAATTCCTTCTCTTTCAAGCCATGCTTTAATAATATCCAGCATATCAACAAACTGGCTGAATAGTAATATTCTGTGTCCCTCGTCAATAATTTCTTCCAGCATTCCTTTAAGTTTTTCAAATTTACCGGATTTCATAATGTTTTTAACATTATTTTTGTCGTAAAGTCTCGGATGACAGCAGATTTGACGTAATCTCAGAAGTGCCGAGAAAATTGACAGTCTGCTCTTTTCAAGTCCGTTTTGTTCAATGGATTTGAATAATTCTTCTTTAGTGCTGTCAAGAACCTGCAGGTAGAAGTCTCTTTGCTCATCCGTAAGTTCGCAGTATGCAATGTTTTCGACTTTATCAGGAAGATCTTTTGCAACATCGCGTTTCATACGACGTAAGATAAACGGATAAATCTGCAGTTTCAAACGTTTTTCAACAGTTTTGTCCTGCCGCTCCATAATCGGGTTGACGTATCTGTAATTAAATTCCGACATGCTGAACAAAAATCCCGGCATTAAAAAGTCAAACACTGACCATAATTCTTCTAGTTTATTTTCTATAGGTGTGCCTGAAAGCGCGAGTTTATGAGATGCCTGTAATTTTTTTACAGCCTGCGCAGTCTGCGACATTGCGTTTTTAATATTCTGTGATTCATCAAGTATTACATATCTAAAATTGTATTCTTTGAGCTTGTTAATATCGCGTCTTATAAGCGCGTAGCTTGTAATTACAACATCATAGTTTGGAATTTCTTTAAAGAATTCTTTTCTGTCAACACCTGACAATTTTAATGTTGTCAGAGTCGGCGCGAATTTTTGAATTTCTGATTCCCAGTTAAATACAACTGTTGTCGGGCATATTACAAGAGTCGGTGAAGGGCCGTCTTCTTCTTTGGCTTTTTGGATTACGGCAAGAGCCTGTAATGTTTTACCAAGCCCCATATCATCGGCCAGAATTCCGTTCAACCCGTATTTGTACATAAACCAGAGCCAGCCGAAACCTTTTGTCTGATATTCACGGAATTCCGCATGGATTCCTTCCGGCAGTTTCAAATCTTCCGAGGTTGAGAAGTTTGACATTTGTTTCCAGAAGTTTTCGAACTCTTCACTCAAAACAAGTTCGACATTAAGGTTTTTAAGTTCGTTAATTAAGCCTGCGCGATATGTTTTTACGATAAATTTATTTTCATTGTTTCTGTAAACATCAAAAGAGTTAAACGCACGCATGATAGAATAAATATCCTGCGCAGGGTATTCAACAAAACCGAGACTTCTTATACGGCTGTATTTTTCTCCGCTTTGAATTGTTTCATAGATTTCATCAAAATTGATAATTTCTTCACCAGCCTGACCGTATAAAAATATTTCGAAAGAATCTTCAGCCTCTTCAGAAAAATCGATTTTTGCACAGAGTCTGAAAGGATTATCCATAAGCTTGAAGAAGGTCATATCGTCTTTTTCAACAAATTTCCAGCCTTCTCCTGCCTGTTTAATATAATAATTGTAAAAATCTATTGCATTCTCTTTTTCCAGCGCAAGGTTATTTGTCTGCATTGGAACAAATTTGCATGCCAGAAGCATTTGATAAGCTTCCTGTTCATGTTTCAGATTTCTTTTAATCCAGTAGACAAGATCTTCTCCCTGTTTTTTGATGGTGATATAAGGAGCTTTTTCTGCTGTGGTTTTTGAATACGGAACAACAACCCCGTCATATTCAAATTCCAGTGAGGCTTTTAAAGATTGGTCATAGTCAATTCCCATTGTTACAATATTTATCGGCGGCCGTTCTTCAAGCATAAGCTTGCTTATGTTATCGGCAATTTCAACGTCCATAATTTCTTGAAGTTTTGGCAGTTCTTCATAGATAAATTTTCCGCCGTCAGCATCTTTTAAGTCCGTAAAAGAAGATTTTAGTATATTTTGCGGAATTGAACTCATAGCAATATTAGTCGGGAAAATTATATTTTTGTATCTGCCCCATTTCAAATGTCTTGAAAAATATCTTACTTCTTCAAGCGGGTAAACATCATCTTTATCAGGCCTTTTCCATTCAAGCGAAAGAAGAATTGTTCCCTGAGCGCCTGTATTGACGTTCAAGACAAGTTTCCATTCTTCATCGGTAAATTTGAGTCTGTCTTTGGTTTTTTCATCAAGAACTTCATCGGCTTTAGATAGAAGTGTAAACATCGGCCCGAATTTGGTAATCGGAATATCGTACCAGCCTGCTTTTTTGTCCTGTCTTGAAATTGTTAAAAGCTGCTGGAATATTGCAACTTCAACTTTCTGGGAATTGTTGAGTTCAAAATCAGGGTTTTGTTTTTGAGCTTCAATCAAAGCTCTCAAAATCGGTTCAATCTGTCTTACTACTTTACCTGTCTCTCTTGAGCGAACAAGCACCGAGAAAAAGTTTGCTTTTCTTTTAGAATTAAAGTGAAAAATATAATTTCCCTGCGGTTCTTCTGTCAGAGCAGTATTTTCATCAGGAAAATCAAATTCCATGCCGAATTTTGTCTCAAGCCAGTCTTCATAAGCGTGCTCATCAATCGCTTTCAGAGCAACAGCAACTGCATGCTTGCACCATTCTTCTTTAAGCGGACAGTTGCATCTGGCTTCAACCTTGTTTTTCTTAAAGATTAGGTCAGTGTTGTAATGATCCTGAAAATTCCCTTTAACTTTTGCCATGTAAAAGTTTTTTTCAGGATAAGAGTCAAATACCATGTCTTTAAGGTGGTACTCATAACCTCTGCGCCAGCTTCCGGCACTTGCATTTTCTTTTATAAATTTGTAGTTAAATTCCTGCGGTTTCGCACTCATTATTTTTTGAGTATCTCTTTCTTTCCCTAAGGGTACAAACTTTCGGATATAGAGTTAAATCTATAAGCCCTTATTCACAATTAAATTATTTCATAAAAAATAAAAAAAGGCAAGTATTTTTGAAAGTTTTCATAAAATATAAAAATGAAAAGCACATGCAACAATAATTCCGAATATTGCGCCCATAATTACTTCAAAAGGTGTATGTCCGAGAAGTTCTTTTAATTTGCCGCCGATAGCCTGAACATCATGTTTGTAAAAATCTTCCATCATACGGTTTAAGCAGGCTGCAGTTTTTCCTGCGGCTCGTCTTACTCCTGCAGCATCATACATTGTGATTAAGGAAAACGCGAGGGCTACTGAAAATATAACAGATGTAAAACCTTCAATTAATCCTACGGCAGTTGAAACAGCCATAACACCTGCAGAATGAGAGCTTGGCATACCGCCTGTTGTTGTAAATATTTTAAAATTAATTTTTTTAGTTTTGATTGTGAATATAAAAAATTTGATAATTTGTGCTGAAATTGCTGCAGACAAACCGGCAATAATAACTTCAAGTCCGGTATTTAAAATTTGTGTCATTAAATTCCTACTCTCTTTTGTAAATTTGCTTTTTAATAATAGCATAAAAACTGATATTTTGTAAAATATTTAAACATAAAAAATATTATAGGAACTTAAAAATAAACTAATAGTACTTTCTTTGCCTCCGGCGGGTCTTCCAGACAGGGGCACTTTTGGTGGCAAAAGTGCCTCAAAACCAGCGACACACATTC
>CALURE010000122.1 GCA_944323095.1 Candidatus Gastranaerophilales bacterium | reverse complement strand
CACTACGTTACAAGAGGCCCGCTTAAAATCTCTTGAAGCAAAATTAAAATAATGTATTTTCGTGAAAAATACGCGAATATATTAAGCCGCAAGGCTTACTTTCATTCCTTCTCCCGCAAGATGCGGGAGTTTTCTTTGTATATGTAAACTTATGTAACGATTTTGTTTAAATCGGGCAATTTTATGGAATTTATATCCTTAGTATATATATAAGAGATATGAGTATAACACTAAGGAGATATAATTATGACAGTTGGACGTATTGACGCAATTGGTGCAGATGATAAACGTGCAGGCAACGTTTCTTATACAAGCCAGACTAAAAAGAAAAACCCGTGGGATGAAATCGGCGCAGCAATGAACGGTTTTGGCTCAATGATGAATTTACCGGATATTTCTAACGGTATGAGTTTATTTACCGTAGGTAAACAGGGCGGTACTCAAGAAGCCGGTGCGTTTAAAGCATAAAATAGGTTTTGCAAAATGTTTGTATTTGTAATACACTAATCTTTGTAATAGGATTAGTGTATTATGTTATTAACGGCCGATATTGGAAATACAAGTATTACCCTCGGGCTTTTTGAAGAAGATGCCCTTGTTGAAGAATACAGACTTGCGTCTGATAAAGATTTGTCCCTTGAGGAATATGAAGTTCTTTTAAAGACTTTGTTTAAAGATTTTAAAGTTGACGGATGTATTATATCGTCTGTTGTGGAAGAACTTACGCAGAAGTTTAAAAAAGCTGTTGATAATGTATTTAAACTTGATTCTGTTGTATTATCAACAGAGATTAATACAGGTGTAAAGATTGCTCTTGATAATCCGAACGAAGCAGGAGCAGACAGAATTGCAAACGCAGCCGGCGCTTATGTTCTTTATAAACATCCTGTTATTGTGGTTGATTTTGGTACCGCTACAACGTTTGATATTGTAAACGGAAAAGGCGAGTTTGTCGGTGGCATAATAGCTCCCGGGTTGAATTTGCAGTTGAAAGCCCTGAATAAATTTACCTCTAAATTGCCTAGAATAGAGGTTGCTCTTTCAAATTCTGCAATCGGTCATAATACATCTGATGCGATTTTATCGGGAGTTTTGCGGGGTTCTGCAGCGATGATTGACGGGCTTATTGAACAGTGTGAAAAAGAACTGCAGGAAAAAGCGGTTATTGTTGCAACAGGCGGTTATTCAGGTTTGATTGCAAATTATTTGAAAAGACATTTTGATTTTATAAATCCCACCTTGACTCTTGAAGGTTTGAGATATCTTTATCAGATAAATAAATTAGATGTCATAGGTAAACTGGAGAAAGTTGCCCATTAAATTTTCGTTCCAAACCTGAACATCCGAAGGGACAGAAAGAACAACAGGGGCGAAATTCCAGATATATTTAATATTTGCATTAACCAGAAAATCTGCTGTTGATTGGGCATAGCGTGCCGGAACCGTTAAAATTGCAATGTCCGCTTCTTCTTTTTTCGCAATTTCCGGAAGTTTTTTTATATCTTGAATTTCCATTCCGTTTATCACTTTGCCGATTTTTTCAGGTGAATTGTCAAATAGTGAAAGAATATTTAAGCCGTAATCTTTAAAATTCCCGTAATTAGCAATTGCTGTTCCGAGATTGCCGGCACCGATAATAAAAGCTTTTTTGGTTTTCTTAAATCCCAGAGTCTTTTCGATTGAAATTTTCAATTCTTTAACAATATAACCGACTCTGTTTTTGCCTGAGTTGTTTAAAAGGTTGATATCTTTTCTGACCTGTGAATCGTCAATATTCAATAATCCTGCAATCTGTTTGCTTGAAATAAATTCTATTTTTTTCTCTATATAATCTGTTAATATGCAATGATAAAGGGTAAGTCTGTTTATTACTTTGTCTGAAATTTTCTTTTCCATAGTTTTATTATAACATAAAACGTTAATTGAATTAAAATTATTCTTGATGTAATATAAAAACATAAGTTAAACGAAAGAGAGATTTATTATGACAAAAAAAGAATTAATTTTTTTAGGACCGCCTGCCTGCGGTAAGGGTACACAAACTAACAGGCTTGCAGAATATTTAAAATTTCCGCATATTGATACAGGTTCTTTATTGAGAGCGGAAATTAAAAACGGGACAGAAGCCGGAAAAGAAGCTAAAGCTTTTATTGACAAAGGTCAATTAGTTCCTGTTGAACTTGTTACTAGAATTATTAAAAACAGACTTTCAAAAGATGACTGTAAAAGCGGGTATATCTTAGACGGTTTTCCGAGAAGCGTTGAACAGGCTGAACAACTTGAAAAAATGAACGCTGAAATTGACAACGGTATTGATACAAAATTCATTGCAGTTTACTTTGATATTGATACAAGTATTCTTGTTGAAAGAATTGTTAACCGCCGTTCTTGCCCTGTATGCGGTGAAATTTACAACCTTGAATTTAAACCCCCGAAAGTAGAAGGACATTGCGATAAAGACGGTGCAGAGCTGACACAGCGTAAAGATGACACAAGAGAAGTTGCTCAGTCAAGGTTTGATACATATAATAAAGAAACAGCTCCGTTAATTGATTACTATACTAAAAAAGGTGTTTTGAAATCCATTAACGCAAACGGCACAATTGACGAAGTATGGGAAAGATTATTGGAAGTAATTAAGTAAAGAAAGGTGCGAGAGGTTATAAAGCAAAAGAGATACAATGAGAGATGCTGAAACAAGTTCAGCATGACGAGAACTCCCGAGAGCATTTTTGTTAAAGTGCTTTGTAAACTTTCGTAAGTAGTGTTATGATAAATCGAAAATCACGTGATGAAATTAAAAGAATGCGTCATGCAGGGCATATTGTTGCTCTTGTTCATCAAAAGATGAGAGAAGTTATAGAACCCGGCATAAGTACTAAAGAGCTTGATAGTATTGCCCATGATATTATAAGAAAAGAACGGGCTGTTCCGACATTTTTAGGTTATCACGGTTTTCCGGGCTCAATTTGTGCATCAATTAATGAACAGGTAGTTCACGGAATCCCGCATGATGATATCAAAGTCAAAGAAGGCGATATCATAAGTATTGATGTCGGGGCTACTTATGCGGGAATGGTTGGCGATGGTGCCTGGACTTATCCTGTCGGAAAAATCAGCGATGAATGCCAGAGACTTTTAAAAGCAACCGAAGAAGCGCTTTTTGCCGGAATTGCGCAAATGAGAGCAGGAAATGTTCTTGATGATATTTCAGGTGCGGTAGAAGCTGTTGCTGTGAGAGAAAAACTCGGAATTGTAAGACAATACGGCGGACATGGTGTAGGACATGAAATGCATGAGGAGCCATTTTTGTTTAACTACAAAGTTGGTGATAATACACTGATTAAACAGGGTTATGCAATTGCAATCGAACCGATGTTGAATTTAGGAGGAGATGAGGTTGTAGTAGCTGATGATGAATGGACAGTAAGCACTGCTGATAAAATGCCGTCAGCACATTTTGAGCATACAGTTCTTGCAACCGAAGATGAACCGCTGATTATTACGCAGCTGTTGACGTAGGGAGAATTTTTGAATGAATTACTACATTGGTTTAGCTCTTGCTGCGTCATCAGGAATGGATTCCGGGGTTGCAGTTCTGGATGAAGATAACAACCTTATTCTTGTTGATAAACTATATACTATGAATGATGTGATATTCTTTTTTGATAATTTTCCGTCATTAAAATATTCAAAGATCTGTGTTTCTCTTGTCTGGGACAGGACAATGCTTAACGGAAAATGGAGAATTTTAGGTAAACCTTATCAGCTGGTATCTACAAATCCTCTTATCCCGAACCGTGAAGGCTGGACGCATAGATATTCTACGCGCGGATGTGAATACTTTAAGTCTTTAACAGAAAAAGGTATTGATATTAATCGTTTTGAACTTTATTTAACAAGGCAGAGTCTGCATTTGAATTCCTGTTATAAAGAGCGTTCTCCTGCAGATTGTAAGTTCCTTCAGCAGACATTAAAAAATGAATGGCAGCTCGAGTTGCCTTCTAATATGATGCCTATGTCGCAGCTGGAGGCGATAGTCGGTGCAATTCTTGCAAAAGAAAATACAAAGCATCCTGAAAATATCAAAATAATTTCTCATTTCAGAGATTTTAATGTAATAGATGTAATTCATAACCCTAAAATGATCGCTGTTTAACTATTCCCTGCTTGTGATTAATCCGAGAACAAGGCCTATTGCTGCACCGATTCCAAGCCCCCATTTGAATTTATTTCTTTTTACCGCTTTGAAAGCTTCATTTGAGGTATTATCCATTAAACTCGGCTGTTTTTTGAATGTATCATAATTTTTTATAAATTTATCTTTCAAATTTTTTACGGATGTTTCATCTGTAATTGTTTTATCAAGTTCAATGCATTTTTTTGTAATAGCATCAATGTCTTGTTCTAAGCCCATTTCCTGCAAAATCATTTTGCTTTCGGTACTGATTTTATTTTCGTCGATTTCTTTTGCTATTTTAGCGAGTGTTGAAATTTGTTTCTGCGTGTTTAATTTTGTTATATCAAATGCTCTTTGTACAAAAGTGTCTTTTTTCACGGGCAGATAGTAAGCGTTCATTCCGATAAGACCGCCGGCCATCATTGCTCCGATTTTATGTTTGCGTGATGCAGAAGGATTTGACTGGTAATATGTCATATTAGAAGGAATTTGTGCTGCCATTGATAAACCTCAAACTTTTTGTAAATATTAAAGAAGTAAAAAAAAATTTTTTGCTAATATTGAAAAAATTATTAAGATTTGTTATAATAAAAATATATATAAAAGAAGGGAGATTGTTATGAAAAGATTATTAAGAACTGTGAACTTCGGGGGGGGGGCGCTTCTGAGCTAGACGGAATTCAAGAGTTCAAGAAGTCAAGATGTCAGGCTGTTTTCTTTAATGTCATTTCGCATTTATTGGTCAATTTAAAATTAGTTATCGAAAGATCGCGCAACAGGTGCGCGATGACAGAACAATTTTCTGTCATCCCGAACTTGTTTCAGGATCTC
>CALURE010000121.1 GCA_944323095.1 Candidatus Gastranaerophilales bacterium | reverse complement strand
CCTGTCTTGCCGGAAGAAGAAATCGGAGCCCCCTTTGACCTTAACAATCCGAAAGTTACAGACAAAAGAGAAAGACATGTTGTAATAGAAGAAATAAGAATGCGCAAAGACCAGAACTGGACAAAAGTCTATAATGCCTGCAACTTCAATATGTATAAAAAACATCCGTACAAAAGAGATGTAATAGGCACTCCCGAAATTATTTCGCAGGTTACGCGCGATGAAATAATGAATTACTATAAAACTTTTTACACCCCTGAAAATATGACAACAATCATCGTGGGAGACTTTGACAAAAATAAAATATTAGAAAAAGTCGAAAAAGAATTTGACTTTAAAGGCAGAAAAAATGCCCTGAAAAAAATTAACGAAATTGACTCCCCCACGGATCATACAATTCTTGTTGAAAATAAAGGCATATCTAATACATCATACCTTATGATAGGATTTTTAGGACCAAAAGCCAATCAGCTAAAAGAAAATATAGAACTTGACATTATAAGCATTATATTAGGAGAAGGAACAAGTTCCAGATTATATCAGAACCTGATAGAAAAACAGAAAGAACCGATTTTTAATATGGCAAATGCAGAACATTACCAGTTTAAAGACGGAAATAACTTCTTTATTCAGGCAAATTTCAAACCCGAAAAACGCGATATGGCAATCGAACTTGTGAAAAAAGAAATTGAAAATCTTCTGAACAGCAGAATAACGGAAGATGAGCTTGAAAAAGCAAAGAAAAAGACAAAATCACGTTTTGCATATTCTGCCGAAACTGTCTCGGAAATTGGAGAAACAATAGGTTATTATATGACGGTTTGCGAGGATTTGAAACTTATTGAAAACTACCTTAAAGCTGTTGAAGATATAACTGTAGATGACCTTGAAAATACAATAAGAAAATATTTAAGTCTTGATAATGCAGTTATATCAATCCTGGAACCGGAAAAATAATTTAATTCACATACTGAATTTATTTAATCAAGAGACATATCTACGTGCAGTTCCCTCTGCTATGGTAGAGGGAACGACCAACGGAGGACAGTCAAACATTCCGTATATCGGAATGTTACGTCATCCCGAACTCGTTTCGTGCTCTCGTGAGATTTTGAAACAAGTTCAGAATGACATTTATGTTTTTGAATAATTTCGTAGGGTGGGATAAGCGCTAGCGTTCCCACCATAATACCATACTACGACTGAAATTAATTAAGCAAAACAAAAATTTGATTATTTAATTCTTCATAATTTTCCGAAAAAATATCGAGTTTTGTTTCTATAATTTTCACAAACTGTTGAAGATAACAAGAGTCGTTGTTGTCTTCTACACAATTATAAAGAATTTTGAGAAAATTTTTGATTTCAATTAAATCTGCCTCATTACGTATCATTTTTTTCAGGATTCTATTTTGCATATTAACCTACTTTCTTACTTTATTGAATGAATATATTCACTTATACTATAAGTATATTCACTTGAATGTTTTTTGTCAATACTTAATAATGAAAATATGCGAGACGAAAGATTAAAAATATTAGGAGATAATATTAGAGCAGAGAGAATGAGAAAAAGACTTTCTCAAGAAAAGTTGGCAGAATTGATTGGAGTACACAAAGATACTGTTAAAAATATCGAAAATGCATATCAGACACCATCTGCCTTTATCGTCTTTGATATCGCAAATTCTCTTGAAATTCCGATTGAGGATTTGTTCAAAAATGTTCCTTTTAAAAAGGATTAACTATTATGCAAGAAGCAACTTCAAACGAAATAGAACAACTCAAAAAGGTGCTTGAAAAATGTCTTTCCTGTCAAAAATGCCCGCTTGGAAAGACCAGAACAAATATTGTTTTTTCAGGAGGAATTCCAAATCACAAGCTTATGCTTATCGGAGAGGCCCCCGGATACTATGAAGATCAAAAAGGTGAACCCTTTGTCGGGAAAGCAGGCCAGCTGCTGGATAAAATTTTTGCATCGGTCGGATTATCAAGGCAAAAAGATGTTTACATCTGTAACACCTTAAAATGCCGTCCGCCTGACAACCGCGACCCGCTGCCAGAAGAAAAAACAGCGTGCAGAGAATATTTAGATGCACAGATTGAAATTTTAAAACCGCGGATAATTCTTCTTTGCGGCCGCGTTGCAGTACAATCGCTTATTGATACCAATCAAGGGATTACAAAATTAAGGGGCAAATGGTTTGAAGGACCTTATATGTCTAAAATGATGCCGATTTTTCACCCTTCATATCTTTTAAGAAATGATTCGCGCGAAAAAGGAAGCCCTAAATGGCTTATGTGGCAGGATATTAAAGAGATTAAAAGAGTATATTCACAAATGGATTAAATCTATTTATACACATCCTGAATATTTTTAATTCCTCCTTTTTCAACCGGCAGACAATAAGTTACGTTTGGATGAAAATAGTAATTACCGCGGGAATTTCGCATTATCACCATACTAAAAAGATCCTGTCCGCCTTTATTCGGGCGCAAAAAACCATTACTATCTACTGCAAACAATGGTTTTGGAACATTAGCAGGCATATTAAAAACAACAAGACTTGTTTTATCATTCATTACAAATGCCTCGTCATATCTGTTCATCATATTCTCGGAAAAACCTGCACATTGAATGGCTCTCGGGTATCTTTTATAAACAGGAATACACCCGTCCTCCAGAGCATTCTTTTTACAATATTTTGTTACTTTTAAATTATTGGCAAAGTTTTTATAAAACCTGTCACAATTAGAAAAATCACTGTGAAATTTTTTATCTGAACTAAAATAACAGCCGGTATCGCCGCCCATTTGATATACCGTAAAGAGTAAAGCCTGTGAATATACTGAATATAATTTTTTGAATGAAGTAACAGCGGCTTTATCTATAAGCTGACAGGTATAATAAAGCACTGCAAATAACAGCACAATAAAATAAACTCCTGCAAGAATTAAAATACGTTTTTTACCTGCCAATTTATAACAGCTCCTTTGGTTCAATAACAAAATCAACTAAAAACGAATCTTTAACAGAAAAAGCTTCTTTCAGAGCTTTTTCTACATCCTCAAGCTTTTCAACCCTCAGCGATTTAATTCCATAGCTTTCCGCAAGTTTTACAAAATCAGGGTTAGAAATCTCAGTTGCAAAATATCTTTCGTCACACATTTTTTCCTGAAACTGCCTTACCATACCGAGATACCCGTTGTTTAAGATAAAAATTTTTACCGGTAAATTGTAATCTTTGCAAACTGCAAGTTCTTCTAAATTCATCTGAAAAGAGCCGTCGCCTGCAATACAAATTACAGGCTCATTTGTTGCGACCGCAGCACCTATGGCAGCAGGTATTCCGAATCCCATAGTACCGAGTCCGCCGGAAGTTATAAATTTACGCGGAGAATTAAATTTTAAATATCTTGCGGCCCACACCTGATGCTGGCCGACTTCTGTTGTTATAATAAAATTTTTATCCTTAATACAACGGGCAATCTCCTGCACAAGTTCAAAAGAATGGATTTTAGAAGATCTTTTTAGAGGCTTTAAATTATCCTTTTTAAATTCCATAACCGCTGTCAGCCACTCAGAATTGTCTGAGATTTTAAAATTATTCAATCGCTCAATCATTTTTTGCAGGACTTCTTTTGCATCGCCTGTAATACCGATAGCTGCTGGAATAATTCTTGAAATTTCACTCCCGTTAATATCCAGATGAATGAGCTTTTTACCAAGCTCATTATCTTTAAAACAGCATCTTATTCTATCATTAAATCTTGTACCGACAGCAAAAATTAAATCAGCTTCTTTTACAGCTCTGTTAGCAGCAGGATGTCCGAATATTCCAATCATACCGAGATAATTTTCATCATCTTGCGGATAAGTCCCCAGTCCCATCATTGTAGAAACTACAGGAATATTCAAAATTCGTGAAAATTTCGTAATTTCCATCTGCGCACCAGACTGTACAATACCGCCTCCTGAAATAATCAAAGGACGCTTAGCCCGCATAATACATTCAACAGCTTCTTTAATAACATTTTCAGCAGTAACAGGTTTTGAAATTTTTATTGAAACATTTTCATCAAATTCAGCTTTCTGCGAAAACACATCCTTTGTAATATCAACAAGCACAGGCCCCTGCCTGCCAGACATAGCAGTACTGTATGCTTCTACCAATGTCTTTTCTAAATCTTTAATGTCTTTTACCTGAAAATTTTTCTTGGTGCAAGATTTTGTAATATCAATAATATCAACTTCTTGAAACGCATCCTGATGAAGAAGCTCTGATGCAACCTGTCCTGTAATTACAACAAGAGGATATCCGTCAAGATAAGCGTTTGCAAGTCCTGTTACGGTATTTGTCGCCCCGGGACCTGACGTAACTATAACAATTCCACATTTGCCGCTGGCTCTGGCATAACCTTCCGCCGCATGAACAGCAGCCTGTTCATGACGTACAAGATAATGCTTTATACATTTTTGCCTGCTCAATTCATCATAAATACCTAAAACAATTCCGCCGGGATAGCCGAAAATTGTATCAACATCAAGTCTTTTTAACGTCTCAACTACAATCTGCGCTCCTGTTAAAGTTTTAGTTAATGTATGCATAAAAAACACCCCGTTTTTATACAAAAATTTTAACACAGAGATTTCAGGAATGCAAAAAAGCCGTCTTATTTGTAAGACGGCTTTCATTTTTTAATCAAATGTAAATAACTCTTTAAGCAGATTTCTCTTTTTCTCAACTTTTTGCTGCTGTTCTTGAGCTTTTTTCTGCCTTTCTAGTTGTTTTTGTCTTGCCTTAGCTTTTTTCTTTGCAAGTTTTTGTTCTCTTTTTTTCTTTTTTTCTGCAAGTTTTTGCTGCTTAGCCTGCTGTTTTTGATAAGCTGACTGCTCTTGTTTAGCTACTTTACCTGTCAAATTGTCAAGCCATCTTGAAATCGGTCCCTGTGCTTCTGCAGCGTAAACAGAAGACATAGACATAACGGCAACTGCCAGTAATACTGTTAATTTCTTTTTCATATAAATTCTCCTTAT
>CALURE010000120.1 GCA_944323095.1 Candidatus Gastranaerophilales bacterium | reverse complement strand
AGAATACAGAGCGTTAAAAGTACACAAAAAATAACCCGTGCAATGAAAATGGTTGCAGCTGCAAAAGTTAAACGCGCAGAAAACACCGTAAAAATGTCACGTCCTTTTACAAGTGAATTAACCGGCATGTTTAAAAAATTATTATCATCTGTTGACGGGTACAGCGCTCAAACATTAAAAATAAAGTCGCCTGTTGACAATTATCCTGAACTTCTTGCTGTCAGAGAAATTAAAGCAGTCGGAATTTTAGCAATTACATCGAACAAAGGACTTGCCGGAGCTTATAACGCTAACATCGTTAGAAATACGCTTAAGACAATTGAAAATTATCATAAACAGGGCATAAAAACATTGCTCTTTGTAGTCGGTCAAAAAGGTATTTCAACATTTAAAAGAAAATGCAAAGACTACGACTGTGAAATTATAAAGACGTATTATAATGCGGCTAATAATCCGTCAGGAGAAGCTGCAAAAATAATTATTGACGATATCGCGGCATATTATGTTAACAAACAGATAGATAAAATAGAAATCATCACAACCCGTTTCAAAAATATGATGAGTTATTTTGTCGAAAATTGGACCGTATTACCGCTTAAAGACTTGAATTATGACCATGAAAAATTACATGACAATGTTATTGATCCTTTAATGGAATTTATGCCTGATATGCACAATATTTTGCAAAAAGTTGTTCCTATGTATATGACTAACATTCTTTATCAATCACTGTTAGAGGCACAGGCAAGCGAACTTGCAAGCAGAATGACTGCAATGTCTGCCGCAACAAATAATGCTGATAAAATGATAAATGAATTATCAATTGAGTACAACAAAACAAGACAGTTTGCAATTACTCAAGAAATCATAGAAGTCGTATCAGGCGCAAATGCACAATTAGGTTGACATTCTTAACCTTTATATTTTACATATTATTGCTCAAAAAAGCAAGATTTTCCGGTTTGAGCATTGCATTATATTGCTCATTTACAGGCGGGTGAACCTGTCCTTTTTCAGCAGCAAGTTTTGCTTTACGCTTTTGTTCGGATTTGTTAGTCATATATATATTTAATTTTGGGATACCAACACCGAGTACCAAACCTGAATATAAGTATCCTGCGATTTGTGCCATACTCAAAGCAAATAATTTGCCTTTAGTTTCTTTCTTTATAGCCTTAGGAATTTTAACATCATTTAATTTTTTAAGCATTTGTTTAAATGTTAAAGCTTTACCATTTTCAATAACATCAATTCCAGCAGCTTTCAGACCTCTATGTAAAACTTCATCACGGGTAACCAGAGGAGCCTTAATCAATTTATTGAAAAATCCTTTTCCATGTTCTTTTTCACTGTAATTTAAGAGATTTTGATTTATTGAATTTGCTGTTAATTTTGAAACAAAATTACCTAAAATCAGCCAGTTAACAAAGCCTAAAACATCTTTTACGACAGATTCTCTCAATTCATCTTTATCACGCGCTGCCAGAAATCTTGACATGATAGTAACACCATAAATAAATTTGAACTGATCAATAGTAGGAACAAGACCGCGGAATTGAATTTTTGAAATAAGGCCTTTTATACCGTCATTCATACCTATTGAAGCTAGAATACCACCGCCGAAAAGAGCGGCAGCTCCTGCTTTCAGAACTTTAAAACCGCCTGAATTATCCTTTGAACGGCCTTCTACACCGACAAAGCCGTCACTTCCGGTTTTTTTCTTTGTTAGATAGATATTAAGCGGCTGAATTGACATTCCGACTGCCGAGGCAATTCCTAAGCCAAGCATAGAGCGGTGAAGATTCATACGTTTCAAAGATTTTAGATAAACGTTAGCATCAATATCTTTACTTTCTTTAAACGCATTGCCAACTTTTTCATTCACAAAAGTTCTTGATACATTATAAATACTGTCTAACAAATTAGACACAGAAGTGGTTGTTTGCTCTTTTGCAAGTCTGAAAGTATTTTCTGCACCGGTTGAATGCATAATTACAGATTTAGTATAATTTTTCAAATCTTTAGGAATAGTTACCGGTGCATTTTTTTCATTTAACGCAGATGTAAATTTAGTTACAATATCATTTAAATTATTTTCGGGAATTTTTACCCAGTCATCGCCAATACGAGTTTCAGCACCTGCAAATACATCTTTCAAATAGTCAGCTAAAGGTTCTTTATTGCCTGCCTTAACCTGTTTATCCCAGGCTTTTCCTAAGATATCAAGTGTTTGATCATCAACAAACAATTTATGCGCTTTAATACCATAAGTTTTATTCAAAGCAGCAGCGAGTGCTAAACCGGCAACTGTTCCATAAACACCGACTAACGAATGGTTAATAGTACCTGATGCCTCTCTGCGGCCTGTTTCCATACCTGCAGCAGGTCCTCTGTTAATAAAATCAATAGTTGTTCGCGGAATTACCATTGATGCCAGATCAACAGCATTAGCGCCCCAGGCCTGATTTGTATCTAAAAAACGCAACCCCAGCGTAAATGCATCATAAGCACCTGTAAATTTAATATTTTCTTTTTTGTTGCTATTTATGTTTTGAAAATTTATCGGTTGTATATTCATTGCTGTGTACTCCTGCTAATTAAAAAATGCTTTGAATGCTGTACTGTCATTTACAAGTGATTTTGAAAACTCATACGGTGATGATATTTGTCCGGAGCTATCATAACTTGTATTTGCGATGCTTGAACTGTTAATTTTCTCGTTCTGCTGCTTGGCAAGTTCTTCAGCATGTTTTTTATTTGTTTTCGACCTTGTGTAAATCGGAATAAATACACCTAATGCAAGTAATGAGAATACTATATTGCCAATCTGGCAAATAGTTCTTAATCTTTTATCTTTTACTGTTTTCAATTCATCAGAAGATTTCAGTGAAGTATGCTTAGCCCAGTGCCAGAATTTTTTAAATATATTAGCATCTTTATCGGGTGCATCTTTCAGCCTGTTAATCAAATGAACACCATTATCCTTATTTTTATGTTCCAAAAATGTTGCTATACCTTTTGCAACATAATCACCTAAGAAATAGAAGCTTGAAAATGTTGCAATATCACGTACAGTTGCTTCCCTGAGTTCGTTTTTGTCTTCAGACACACCCATACGGCTTGCAAAAGTAGCCGTTGAAATTATACGCGCCTGATCCATTGTCGGGAAAATTCCTTTAAACTGGAAAATATTTTTCAAAATCGGTCTGTCCATAAACATTGAAAGACCGCACACACCTAACATTGAGCCTATAGAAATAACTTTTTGTGCAGCTAATTCTTTTTTCTCCTTAGGGGTTAATTCTTTATGTTCGCTGTCTTTTGCAAAATCTTTATATATAGGAGCCCCTTTTCTGCCAGACATTTTATATGTAATCCATCTGTTTATAGACTGCATAGATAGTGCAAGAGGTATAATAATACCAAGCCCGCCGATACTTTTCCAATTGACAAGTTTTTTAGCATTTTTGAAATATTTTGTAAGCTTATCAGTTTCCGTAATATTTTCTTTTACTACACCTCTAAGCATTTTAACCGTATCTTCGCATAAGGATTCAAGGTTATTTGAGAAGAAAGATTTATCACCTTTAAACTTGATATTTTCGGCAATTAATGTTTCGCTGACAATATCGTTATACGCTTTTTTGAATGCTTTTGAACTGAATTTATCTGATTGAGTAAGATTTACTAGCTCAGTTACTGCATTATGTACTTTTTCATTTCCGATTTTACCTGTAAATTTGCCGGCAGCATCTGTTTTAATTTTCAGAATATCCGCAAAATCTTTAGTTTCTTTTCCATCAACTCCGACAAGATTTCCAAGCTGGTCTCTGAATGTATTATAAATTTTTTCCTGTCTGTCAGCTCCTGATGCTTCATGGTAATATTTATGAATTTTATTAATAGCATCTTCATTTGCCCAGGTATTAACAAGATTAGCTTTATTAAAACCTTTCATAACAGGACGCTGTAAGAGAGCTGCCACACCCATTACTATAAAGCTTGGAATTATACAGTTAACAATCAAACCGGAAGATTCACGCCTGAAAGCTTCAAATCCTGCATAGCCGTTTGATTCTTTAGTTTCTACAATTGTACGCGGAATAATTGCAGTTGACAAATCAAGAACTGAAACATTAACCATAGGCTGCTTTTCACACTGCTGAACAAGCCATATAGCACCATCTGCCAACCCGTTAAATGACGGATTAGTTGCATTTTTTGCAATATTATTCCCCTTGGGGGCATTATTTCTATTTGTAAAACTAACTTTTTCTATCATAACACAGTCTGGTTTAAAACTTCACACCAATTATAACAGTGACACAATCATATTAAAAGCCGTCAATAAAAAAAATTGCCCATTTTGCGCTAATTGTAAAGGAGATATTAAGAAGCATTTTTGAATTTTTTATTAAAAATATAAATATTTAAAATAATTTTTTATAAAATATGAAAAAAACTTCATAAAAAATAATCAATTCTTAGAAATTTAGAAAAAAATATATTAAAAAATAATGTAAATAATTGTAACAAATACGTTTAATACTATAGAAAAATATAGAAACAGTATATACTAAACAAGCGTTTTTATAAATTCAACAGCATGCTCTTTTGTTGTTACATCACCTGAAATTTGAGCTTCATGTAATGCATTCATAATATCTCCAAGCTTTTTAGACGGCTTAATATTCAGAATTTTCATAACATCGTTGCCATCAAGCAGTTTCGGAAGAGGTTTTAAAGTCTCTCTGGCCTCAAGGTAAAAACGCAAAAGCATATTTAAAGATGTAATATTACGCTCGACTATTTCATCAGTTATTTCAGGTCCACGGGCCGAAAGCCTGTCAGCCTGCGCCAGAATAATAGCATCAATAGAATTTTTATCCATTTTTCTTACATAACGCATCATGATTTTTTCCGTAATCTGGGGAGAAGTCATTACATGCGACGGATAAATGTGATATTTTATCATTGAAGAAATATAATCAATCTGTTTATTTGAAAAATGCAAGTCTTTTAATATCTTAACAGACATTTT
>CALURE010000119.1 GCA_944323095.1 Candidatus Gastranaerophilales bacterium | reverse complement strand
TGACAATGGCCGTCACACCGCATTTACTTTGGCTGAGGTTTTAATAACCCTTGGAATTATTGGTGTAGTTGCTGCAATGACTATGCCTGTTCTAATTAGTAACCATAAAAAACAGGAATATGTAACAAGATTAAAAAAAGTTTATTCAATTTTAATGCAGGATATAGAATTATCCAAAGTAGAATATGGAGACATTCAAAATTGGGATTGGAATCTAAATTTAATAAATTTTGTTGATACATATCTGTTAAAAAATCTACAGATTACGAATAATTGTAAAACCGCAAACGGGTGTTGGAATACCAGTGGAGGAATATATAATTTACGAGATAATAAATTTGGAGTATATTTTTCTAGTGCAACTTATTACAAATTACAGCTTTCTGACGGGACTTACCTTGCTTTCCAAAAACAGGATAATAATCATGTACACATATTTGTGGACTTAAACGGTAATACAAGACCTGATAGATACGGCATTGACGGCTATTTACTAACTCTTAGCAAAGATGCATTCACAGATGAATATCATAAAATAACAAGACCAGGCTTGTACTTTTACGGATACGGACTTGAACGCAATGAACTTATTAACAGTACCGATGGCTGCAGTAAAAGTAAAGCAGGGCAATATTGCGGTGCACTATTCCAGTATGACGGCTGGAAAGTTAATGTTGATTATAAATTTTAAGTTTTACAAAACAGCTTTTATTGCTTCTATCATACCTGTTTCATCTGCAATATTCTTTCCAGCAATATCAAAAGCCGTTCCATGACCGGGTGACGTTCTTATTATATCAAGCCCTATCGTCATATTAACGGTTTTATCTCCAGCTACTGTTTTAATCGGGATTAACCCTTGATCATGATAATTCGCAATATAGCAGTCATAAATTGGTTGAAGGGTTGAAGGGTTGAATGATCGAAAAGACTCTGCCGTAAAATCAATTTTTAAACTTTTCAATTGTTCAATTTGTAAATATTCTTTTGCAGCTTTTACAAACAATGTGTCAGCAGGAAGCGGATTTGTGATATTAACAGCTCTTGAACGTAATTCTTCTGTAGCAGGAATTAAAATATCTATTTCCTCACGCCCGAGAATCCCGTCCTCGCCGGCATGAGGGTTAACCCCGCACAAAGCAAATTTTGGTTCAGGAATTCCTAAATGTTTTACAAAAAAGTCTTTTAAATTAAGAAGTTTTTCAACAACCATTTCTTTTGTAATAACGATATCCTTTAATGCAGTATGACGCGTCAAAAGAAGGACTCTAAAATTTCCCGCAACAAACAACATCTCAGCAAGCTGATTATCATGCGCTAGATATTTTTGCAAAATTTCAGTCTGACCGTTAAAATTATGACCTGCAAGATATAAAGCATTTTTAGCAACAGGAGCCGTTACAATAGCCTTTGCATTTATTTCACAAGCTGATTTTACGGATTGAAAAGAAAATTCTCCGGCTTCTTTTGTTATTTTACCCGGTTCAATATCGGAATTATAGGGAATTTCAATAATTTCATATTTATTACTTATAAGAAGAGATTCCGAAATAAGTTTTGAATGAATTTTTTTATCATAAAAATCCAGAATTTTTTTATTAGAAATTAAAACAATACTTTCAGACGGCAAGTCAAGCTTGTTTAGCGCTTTAATCGTAATTTCCGCACCTATACCATTGGGGTCTCCTGTTGTAACAGCAATTTTATTCATTTTGCAATCCGCCATGGGTATCAAAATATCTTAAAATATCTATTAGAGTATTTGCGTTCCCGAGATTTCCCGACTTTGTTACAATCCATTGTGCGTTGTGATCAAGTGTAAGAGCAATAGCAGGCGCAACCTCATCAATAAGCTGCAACTGATATGCTCCGATTGCACTGCAGCATTTGAATGATGTTTCTCCGCCAAGAGTAATTAAAATTGCTTCTTTTTTGGCAAGTACATGCCTTGTCAGCTCAGCAAGAAAGTCTGTTATTACGCTTGCAAGGTTAGCTTTTGTAAGCTCTGCATTCAATGAATCTTCCGAAAAACCGTCGAACTCTTTAATTAAATGAGAAGTATGAACCATAACAGTGTTGTCAAAACGCAAATTTGAAACAATTCTGTCTACAAGTTCTTCTGAAACACCATTCAAAACAGTTTTCAAATCCAGACTTATTGATAAAACATCATCAAACTCATCGCTGTTTTCAAGCTTTTCAATTTGATTAGCGGTAATTTGTGTTGCACTTCCTGAAACAACAAATTTTGGCAGGCGCGGAAAAGTTTTTATAATATGTTCATTTTCATCAAGATCTGCAAACCAGAATTCACTTAATGCCTGAGCAAAGGCAGCAGTACCCGCCGGTAAGATTTTATAATCACATTTTTTTATGGCAAGCGCAACTTGTTCAACATCAACAGTAGAAACAGCATCCGCTACAATCAACTTTTTTCCTTCATTAACAAGTTCATTAATCCGCTGCAAAATCGGACCTGCCCCTTTCATTACAGTTTTCAGCTCAATCTGCCCTATTAAGTTTTGATATTCCGGAGAAATCTGTGATTTCAGCAAAGTCGGCAGATGTGACTCAAAAATCGGAGATTGCGGATCTCTTGCCATTTCTGTTCTTTCAATCGGAATTCCTTTAAGTAAATGATAACCTCCTACAGTAGTCCTTGTTTCTGCAGGAAATGCCGGAAGAATAATTGATGCATCATAATCAAGCGATGCGAGTATTCCTAACACTTCTACAGCAATATTTCCTCTTATAGTGGAATCTATTTTTTTATAGAAATAATCAGGATTAAGTTTTTCCGACAACATTTTAGCAGCCTTAATCACTTTTTCATATGCCATTTCAGGCTCAACATTACGGGATTCTGTTGAAATTGCCCATGTTTGCGTATTTTTTATATTTAAAGGTTCAATCTCATCAGACAACAAAATCTGGGTATTCGCACCTTTTAAATAAAACTGCAGTGCAGTATCGTTTGCACCGGTTAAATCATCAGCAATAATTCCAACTATATTTGAATTAATTATCATATTTCCTGAACATCTCTTTTAGAACCGAGAAGCCTTATGCCGTTTGCTACGATAAGAAAATTTTCTCTATCATTTCCGGTTGCTTTATCAGTCCATTTATTTATTCCTATTCTTCCGTCAACAGCAACCTGAACACCTTTCTTAACGTATTCACCCGCAAATTCTGCAAGTTTATCCCAAACATCAATATTAAACCAGTCAGCAACTTCTGATTTTGTTTTAGCATCCCAGCGATTTACGGCAATTGAAAAATTAGCCTTAACTTTACCTGATTCAAAATATCTAATTTCGGCATCGCGTCCGACTCTGCCTACCAATACTGCTGTATTCATTATTAAAAACCTCTTTTCTTTTTTATAATATTGATATTTTACAACAAAAAATATCATCAAGACAAAATTTTAGTAACTTTTTGTAACATTTTGTATATATAATAGCAATAAAAATATTTATGGGATTTAATAAAAAAGAGGAAAGAATTATGCCTATACATCCAATTCATAATACTGATAACAGAAATCAAAATAATATTATGGCTGCATCCGCAGGAATTTGCACAGGTACTGCAGGCGCTATAGCCGGTTATAATTTTGCGCCGCGGGCCGCTAAAAATATGGAGGAACTCTTAACATCAAATCAGGATGTATTTTGCAGAACGATTGACAACATGCAAAATGCTAATTCTATTGACGCACTTGCAAAATCATGGTCTTTAATACCCGCAAGAGCTTCTCTTGATTCATTAGAAATCAGGATAAACAACGCATTTCCGGGAGATAAAATTTCTGCAAATGATTTTAAAAGTCAGCTGAATGCTCAACAGATAAAAGTAAAAGATGCAAGTAAAAAGATTGATGATTTTTTAACGGACATTGCTAAGAAAAAAGGAACAAATATATCACTTGAGCAATATTATAATGAATTAAAAAAGAGAGACTTTTTACCTGAAAATCTAATAAATATGGCCAAAGAAAGCATTGTTGACACAATAGGCGAAGAAGCATTTAAAGCTCCAAATCCGATTAATGATGACACAATTGATATACTTAAATCATGTAAAGAAATAGCGCTTAACATTTCTAACAAAGAATTGGAACTTTATAAAAATCTTGCCAGAGTTGAGAAAAACGGTGTACTTTTAAAGAAAGACATGCTTGAATCCGCAAATAAAGATATAAAACCTATAATAGATGAAATGCTGTCAGGCACACCATTTGAAGATATTAAAAAATTTATTCCGAAAACAGGCAGAACAAAATGGGCGGTTATCACAGGTGTAGCATCGGCTTTTGTCGCTGCAGCATGCGTTAAATTATTCGGCAATAAAGAATAAATACATTATATAAATGATTAAAAAAAAACAAAACTATGCTTTTATATAAACAAATGAGACTTTTATGAACAACGATTTTGACAAAAGTGAAAGCATATGGAAAATAGATGGACCTATCGGCAGATTGGATTTTTTCTGGAGCATGTTAGCCTGCAATTTTTTTATACTTCCTGTGTATTTATTAGCCCGCATAGGTTTAGCAGTTTTTTTATTCCCTGTATGCATTATATTAGTTTTAATCGCCATCTGGTTAATGTTTGCAGCTTTTTCAAAAAGATTTTACGACATAACGGGTCAGCTCAAATGGGGTATAATTATCACAATTTTAATGATTATAATCTGCATAATTATCCCGATAGTCGCAACTATTTTGCTTGTTATAGGTTTAGCCTTACCAGGCAAACTACTTAAATACACTGACGATGATGAATCTAAATAACAAAAAGGAAAGATAAATTTAGGAGGATGAAAAATGTTGTATAGAGAAGCTTTGAACTGCCCCCCCCCCGCAAGTGTAGCCGCTTGACCCGCATTATTAGTGCGTTTTCAGGTTTTAGATTTTCTTTAAGTTATCTTAATGGTATAAATAAGAAAAGTGTCATCCTGAACTTGTTTCAGGATCTTGTTATTCAAAAATTAGAAGGCAGGAAGTCAGAAGGGCAAGCCAATTTAGAGGGTAGGAAGATAAGAAGGTATGAGGGTCAGCTATTTTCTGTAAACAGCCTATCTTCCTATCTTCCAATCTTCCAATCCTACGACCCTCTACTAATCATTCAGGTGGGAACGCTTCGCTTATCCCACCCTACGGGTTACCTTGCAACGATGGTACTAATA
>CALURE010000118.1 GCA_944323095.1 Candidatus Gastranaerophilales bacterium | reverse complement strand
ACTTTTGCCATCAAAAGTGCCCCTGTCTGGAAGACCCGCCGGAGGCAAAGAAAGTACGATTAGTTTGTTTTTAGTTGACGATAACATTTTTTATGTAAAATTTGTTAATATTACACTAGCAAAAAAAATTTTTCTCATGTATTATTACATTCATAATAAATTATATGGATGATATAATGCAGTTATTAATTGAAAAAGAACTTAATTCCGCTGATAAAATCCTTAAACCGGATTTTAACTCAAAAACCGGACGTGAACTTCTTGCCTTTTACCTCCAAACAAAGTTTAAGCAAATCATTGCTTATGACAAAAAATGTGAATATCCGATTTTTAAATTTGTTAACCCGGATTTTATATCAAGATTTACAAAAAGACTGATTAATAACCCAACGAGACGATTTCTTATAGGTATAACAGGCGAGTCAGCCTCAGGCAAGTCTACTATATGCCGTGAGATTAAAAATATCATTGAACAATTGTCTATGCCTGTTTCTGTTCTCAGTACAGATAATTACTTTAACGATATTTCAAATCTTATTAAAACATACGGAAGTTTCGATAATTTACGTGATAACGGCTACGATATTGATGCGCCGCAAAATTTTCAGCTCGAGTTGCTTAAAAATGATTTGGAAGCTCTTGCTGTCGGTAAAACTGTTTATGCCCCGCGCTATGTCCCTAATGGTACAGGAGTATCTATCCCTAACGCTTTAAAAATAGAATCGGATAAAATTATCGTAGTTGAAGGTATTGCTGCATTATATGAAGATATTCAGGATATTTTTGACGTTAAAATATATATTGAAACAGACAGTGAAATAAGGTATGACCGATTTATGAAAAGGGCTCAGGAAGAAAGAAATCAGGATAGGGAAAATGCTTTGAAACACTGGAAATATATTCTTGAGGTCGGGGAAAAATATGTTACTCCTTGCAGAAAGTGCGCGGATTTTGTTATTGAAGGCAATGCTGATTTACAATATTTTGATAAAATTTTAGAGTATATCCACACAATTACTAATAATTTTCAATAAATTTTTATAGTGTCTTTACAGCTGCAAATTAATCATATTTGTTAATATGTCTTAATATTTTTTAGTTTTTTGCAATGAATACAAAAGCATGCTATAATAATAATTAATTATTATTATGGAATTTTTTGAATTAAATACACTAAATAATTGATACGTTTAAAATAATATTTCATTATAATAAGACAGGATATAAATAGAAATAGGTGGCAAGTGAGTAAAAATTTTATTGACAGATTTTATGAAGAAGATACAAAAGACCGGTTTTGGAGCCTTAATAAAAAAATCTGCGCCGGATTTGTTGTTTTATTTTTGTCAGTTATAATGATTAACACTACCGGATGCACGCAAAATTCTGGTGAAGATATTACTTCAATAGAAAATAATAATCCCGCAGAATCTATGCCGGCTTCACCAACACCGGCAGAGCAAGGCGGTGCCGGTGTGGAAGATGATGTTTCAGTTTTGTCAGAAGAACAGCAAAATAGTGATGATATGGTTTCGCTATCAGTTGTAGATGCCGGCAGGGAAGATCCGTTTTTACCCGAAAGCGAGCGTGTAGTTGTAAAACCAAAACCAAAGGGACAATATGATTTATTACCCCCGCCGGAATCAATAAGTGTTGACTCTACGGCGCTTGATGTAATGACAACAAAAGTATCAGGTATAATGTTTGATAAACTTAATCCGTCAGCTATTCTTAATATAGCCGGAGCTGATTATCTTGTAAGATCAGGCGATATTATTAACGGATATAAAATTTTGTCCATAGCTAAAGACATTGTAACAGTTCAGTATGGAGAAAATGTTTATAAAGCAGGTGTCGGTGAACTGCTTACTGGAGAGGGTATAAATTACAATACTGTATCAAATCTTGAAAGCAAGTTCGGCGGACGTAAAAATATTGCAAATAAATAAGAGGATATAACAACCAGGAGCAGATATGAAAAATAAAATTATTGGAAAAATTATTGCAGGTATAATGTTAACGGCTTTTTGTTTTTCAAATAGCGCTTTAACTGTTGCTGCAATGGAAGATGTTGGAATATTTCAGGATGCAAATCTTATAAAGCCTGAACTTCGTGACGAACAGCCGAATGAATTTTCATTGAGACTGAAAGGTGATGTAAGTTTTACTAAGAAAAATATTCCGGTAAGCATTAGTTTGAGAGATTCCGATGTTAAACAGGTGTTAAGAATGTTTGCTGATAAAGCAGGCATGAATATTGTTTTTCATGATTCAGTCACAGGCAATGTAACGCTTGATCTGGTAGAAGTTCCTCTGGCAGATGCGTTTGACATGATTATGGAAATTAACGGTCTTAATTATGCAGTGGACGGTAACACAATAATTGTTGCAAAAGCAGGAACTGATGGTTTGAATTTTTCAAAACAGGATATGACTTTAATCCCTGTTAAGTATGTCAGTGCCGCTGCTCTTGCAGATTTCTTAAATAAAAATATTTATGCAATGAATAAACCGGGACTTTCCGGTACTGATATTGTTACAACAAATCCTGTAACAAATGAGTTGATTGTTTTCGGTTCTAAAAATGATGTTAATATAGCTAAAAAAATTGTGGAGCAATTTGATAAAAAGCCTCAGACCACAACTTTTAAAGTAAACTATACTACTCCTGCAGAAATGGCAGATATGATTTGTAAAATGTTGCTTCCTGCAGCTAGCGGTGCAGGTGGCGGCGAAGGCGGCGGAGCTACAGGCGGTGCTGCCGGTGTAATGACCGGTGCTGCAGCTGAAGGTGGCGAAGGCGGCGGTGGAGGCGGCTCCAGTTCTATCGCATTGAACGGTGGTACTGTTGCTTGTACTTTAGATGGTAAATTGAGCGGCTCTGTTTCTTCATTCGGATTGCAAAATCTTTCTGTTGCTTACTATTCACAGCTTGGAACTATAAGTGTTATCGGCGGATCTAACCAGCAGGTTGAAATGATAAAAGATTTTATTGCTGAAACAGATAAAAAACAGCCGCAGGCATATCTTGAAGTTGCCATTATCGAGTTGAATGAAGAAGGAAGCAAAACTTTACAAAACAACTGGACTTTCTTAAGTAATACTTTTTCTGCTTCATTTGACGGTGAAACAACAAGAACTGATCCTATGCACCCTATATTTTTTAAGGGAAGCGGATATGAAGTATGGAATACCGGAGAAGAAGGAGAACCTGAACGGATTGGTACATTAACTCCTTTTAACGGGCCTGTAAACATTTCTTATTCAATTAATTTCCTTGTAAAAAATGGAAAAGGCCGTGTTGTTTCAAATCCTAGAATATTAATAACAAACGGACAGCAAGCTACTATTGATGTTACAGAGGATTATATTGAATCAACAGAATCTGATCAAAGCGCATATACAGGCGGTACTATTGCAACAAGAGAGTATAATATCGCTGATGATGCCGGTATTCAGGTTTCAATAACTCCTTTTATCAGCCCTGACGGTTATGTAACTTTAAATATAAATCCTGAGTATTCTACGATATTAAGAGAAGTTTCTGCGACAGACAGTGCAGGTCCATATACCGCAGCAACATTGCTCTCACACAGAAAATTGGATTTGAAAAATATAAGAATAAAAGATGGTGAAACACTTGTTATTGGCGGAATGATTACAGAAGAAGAAACTAAAAACGTCGGGAAAGTACCTATCATAGGAGATCTGCCCCTTATCGGAACTTTATTCAGATCAACAACATCAACAAAGAGTAAAAGTGAAATGATTATAATGATTACTCCGAAAATTGTTACTGATACCGAGGATGCAGTTGGAAATTCCGAAACATTATAGACTAAAATATTAATAAAATGAATGAATTACTAAACAGGTTAAAAAACAGTGTCAATTCCCAGATACTGAATAAGGTTGATAGTGCACTATTGGAACAATACAAATTTGTTCCAATTAGTGTTAAAGACAATTACCTGTTTGTAGCAATTAATTCTTCTTCTGATAAGGATGTTATAAACCTTAAACTGAAAGAATTTTATCCTCAGCAGATAAAATTTATTCAGGTTCCGGACCAAGATCTTTATGATTTAATTAACAGTCTGAAAGAAGAAATGCAAAAAAGCAGCAGCGCAGATGACGGCACCTCCAAGCAGGTTCGTCTCGGTGAACTTCTTGTACAGAAAGGTTATATTAATGATGTACAGCTGCTGCAGGCTCTTGCAGAGAGCAAACGACAAAAAATCCCTATTGGATCTACCTTATTTAAACTAGGATTTATATCGCTTGAGCAGCTGAAAGAGATACTTCATCTGCAAACCGGTTATGATCTGGTTACCCCGGAACAGCTGGCCGGACAGGACAAATTTATTAAACTGCTTCCGGAAGATTTTATTAAGACAAATAAAATTATTCCTATTTCTTCAGATGGTAAAACCTTAATTTTAGGTGTTGTTACTCCTGTTACTACTGATGTATTAAAAGAAATTATTTATCTGACCGGACAGAATCCCAAACAGCTGTTGATGACTCATTACGAGTTTGAAAATTCTTTAAATACCTTTTTCAGTGAACAGAAAAAAGAGACTGAAAAGGTTATTAAACAGATTGAGAGTGAAGCCGAAGAACTTGAAATTGAAGAATCTCTGGCTGATATGGTTGACAAACAGCTTAAAGATTCAACAGGTTCAGTTGCAAAGTTTGTAAACCAGATAATTACTAATGCTATTGATAACCACGTGTCAGATATCCACATAGAACCAAGGCTTTCAGGGTATATTGTAAGATACAGAAAAGACGGCATGCTGCAAAAAGTTCTTGATATTCCTCCCAAAGTTGAGACTTCTGTTATTGCTCGTTTTAAAGTTTTGTCAAGAATGAATATCGCAGAACACAGAAGACCGCAGGACGGTACTTTTTCAATTAAATATAAAAACGGATCTTATGATTTTCGTATAAATACACTTCCTGTTTCAGGTAAAGAAAAGGTTGTAATTCGTGTACTTGCTCCGGCTGTCAGCTTGAATGCGGAAGATAAAAATATTAAACTTGTGGGCGGGTCAGATGAAGATATTGCTAAAATAAAAAATATGGTAAGCTGCCCGAATGGTATTATTCTGACATCAGGGCCTACAGGTTCAGGTAAAACCACAACTCTTTATTCTGTATTGAAAAGTTTGAATGATGAAGATGTTAATATTACAACAATTGAAGACCCGATAGAAAT
>CALURE010000117.1 GCA_944323095.1 Candidatus Gastranaerophilales bacterium | reverse complement strand
TGTTAATATTTCGATAAGGATATTAATTTTTTATGTTTATAAATAAAGAACAGCTTATTTCTTATATAAATAAACTCAGTGAGCCGAAAGTGCTTATTGTCGGCGATCTGGCAATTGATGAAATGGTGTACGGGGATGCCGAACGAATTTCAAGAGAAGCTCCCGTATTGATTTTACGTCATTCAGAAACAAAACTTATCTTAGGTGCTGCTTCTAACGCTGCGCATAATGTTTCTTCAATAAATAACGGTAAAACAGGTGTTATTGGTGTATGCGGGGATGATTTTCAGGCAGGTCAGCTCAGAGATGCTTTTGAAAAGGCGAATGTAAATTGCGGACTTCTGGTTGTTGACCCGTCAAGAAAAACAACGACCAAAACACGAATATCCGGTTCTATTACGACATCTATAACCCAGCAGATTGTCAGAATTGACAGACAGACTGACGGTTTTTTATCAGCAGAAATTGAAAACGAAGTTTTAAAGCAAATAGAAAGAGCAATTCCTGAATATGATGCAATTATTTTATCAAATTATCATATCGGAACATTGACCCCGAAAATTATTCAGGAAACAATAAGACTTGCTAATCAAAATAACAAAATTATTGTTGTTGATGCGCAAAAAGATCTTGATATTTATAAAAATATAACTTCAATGACACCTAATTTGCCTGATACTCAAAAATCTACAGGCTTTGTTATAGAAAGTGAAGATGATTTGAAGCGTGCGGGTGATAAACTTTTAAATGAAACTAATGCAAAATCAATATTAATAACCTGCGGTGCTGATGGAATGTTTGTTACAAGACCAAACGGCAATTATACAAAAATTCCGGTCTTTAATAAATCAGAAGTATTTGATGTAACAGGTGCCGGTGATACAGTTACTGCTGTTTATACACTTGCGCTGGCAGCAGGTGCTGATCCTGTATATGCTGCTGTCATCGGTAATGTCGCAGCAAGTCTGGTCGTTAAACAATACGGCTGTGCAACAACCAATATTGATGAAATTTTAAAAGCTGTTGAGGAATTATAATTATAGCTTTTTTATAATTTAAGTTATGGAGAGAACTTATGGAAAGTATAACAAATATTTTAAAAAAATTTAAACCTGTAGATTTAATTATTTTAGCAGGTGTAATTATTGCGCTTTGTGTGGGATTTTTTACTTATAAAGATTTCAGACAGACTGCTTCAAAACAAATTGAAGCGACTTCAAAAATATCATTTCAGGTATATATAAGAGGGGTAACTCTTACAGGAAATGAAATCCCTTTAAAAGCTGATGAAAAAACATTTATAAGCATAAGAAATGTTCCGTATTCTGATTTGGATATTCTGGATGTTAAGGCTGACAGAAAGAAAACTGTTCTGCCTGTATTGAACAGTAAAAAAGTAATGGTGGTTGAGGATCCTTCACAGGCTTATGTTTACGATATGATTGTAACACTTTCCGATACTGCTAAGATTACTAAAGATGGAGCTGTTGTCGGCGGCAATAAAATAAAAATGGGTCTGCCGATTACTCTTGAAGGCAAAAATTATAAGTTTAACGGAACTGTTTCTGATTTGAAGGTTATGCCTTCTGCAGATGATGAAAAATTTAACAGTGCAATAAATTCAAATGATAATGTTTAATAATTTACTACAATTTACTCAGAAAAAATGTGAATATTTATATAAGAACAGCTTGTTTTTGCAAAATATTGACAAATTTATTTTCGCATCAATCATTGCTGTTTTTCTCTCATCTGCCGTAATGTCATCTGATGTAATAGGTTTCATTGCACTAATTACCGTATTTTTGACTTTTGTTAAGGTTTTAACAAAGCCTGACGAAAAAATCGACTGCAAAACTTTTGAACTGTGGCTTTTAGCATATTTTATGATTGTTATAATCAGTCTTGCCGGATCCACTTTATTCCATTTGAGTTTAAAAGGCTTTTTTAAAACATTTACTTATTTGGCTTTCTATGCTTCTCTGGTTCAGTATTTAAAGAATAATAAGCATAAAATACCGTTTATTCTCGGTACAATCGGGGTATGCATAAGTTTTGAAGCAATAGTAGGCTTTTTGCAGAATTTTGCGCATGTTGATGAAATATCTACCTGGCAGGATGTTTCAAAGTTAAATCCGGAGGAGGTTATGACCCGTGTTTACGGAACATTAAAACCTTTCAATCCAAATCTTCTGGGTGGATATTTTGTTGCAGGTATTCCAGCATTATACGGACTGGCGGCATATTATTTTACGGATAAAAAAATTAAAGTTTCTTTAACATGGATTGTTTGTGCCTTGCTTTCGACAGTAACTCTGTTTTTAACCGGCTGCCGCGGCTCTTACATAGGAATGATGGTTATTCTTGTTGGAATGTTTGCGGTGTCGGCTAAGTATCTCTGGCAGAATTATAAACAGATATATTTGTCTGCAGCGGGGGCTGTTATCCTTTTTGCTACAATTGTTTTGATGTTTGTATCATCATTGAGAGCAAGGGTGCTTTCTATATTTGCGATGAGGCAGGATTCTTCAAATTCTTTCAGATTTAACGTTTATAACTCATCATTGCAAATGTTTAAGGATAACTGGCTTTTAGGTATAGGTGTCGGCAACCAGAATTTCCGTGAAATATACGGGCTTTATATGAAAACAGGATTTGATGCATTGAGTGCATATAATATATTTCTTGAAATTGCGGTTGAAAGCGGAGTTTTTGCACTAATCGCATTTGTCGGTTTTCTAATTACATTAATTAAAAATGCTGTTAACTTTATTTTAAAATCAACAGATATAAAATCAGTGATAATTGTATCTGCTTGTATTATATCAGTTTGCGCTGTTTGTGTTCACGGGTTTGTTGACACTGTATTTTTCAGACCGCAGATACAGTTTGTGTTCTGGACTATGGTTGCAGTTATAAGAACAATTATTTTTTATTAAGCTTATATAAAGGCATGGAAAACCTGTGCTAAACTTATATTATAAACATGATGGGTAGCTTTAAGAAGGAGAAATATTTATGATACCTATTTTAGATTCAAAACGCCAGTATGCAGCAATTGGCTCGGAAGTTGAAAAAGCTGTATGTGAAGTTTTACGTTCAGGCTCTTATATTTTAGGGGCTAACTGTAAAGCTTTTGAACAGGAAATGGCAGATTTTATCGGCTGTAAATATACGGTTGGCTTAAATTCAGGAACAGATGCCCTGCATCTTGCATTACGTGCTCTTGATATCGGTGCGGGTGATGAAGTTATAACAGTTGCATTCACATTTGTTGCGACAACAGAAGCTATCGGAATTGTCGGTGCAAAACCTGTTTTTGTGGATATTGACAAAGACACATTCAATATGGATGCTTCAAAATTAGAAGCAGCAATTACACCGAGAACAAAAGCGATTATTCCTGTACACCTTTATGGTCAGCCCTGCGATATGGATACAATTATGTCAGTTGCTAAAAAACATAATCTCCATGTTATTGAAGACTGTTGTCAGGCAATCGGTGCTTTGTATAAAGGCAAAATGGTCGGCACATTCGGTGATTTTGGATGTTTAAGCTTTTATCCGACTAAAAACTTAGGCGGTATGGGAGATGGCGGTCTTATTATGACAAGTGATGAAAAACTCCGTGACAGAGTTGTTGCTTTAAGAAACCATGGCGGTGCTGTTCGTTACCACCATGATGAAATAGGTGTTAACAGCCGTCTTGATGAAATTCAGGCAGCAATTTTACGTGTAAAACTTCCTCACGTTAAAGATTGGAACGAAGCAAGACGCAAACATGCTTATTATTACAATGAATTATTCAAAGACTGCGCAGATGTTCAAACTCCAAAAGAATTGGATAATACATACTGTGTTTATCACCAGTACACTGTCAAAATTCCTAACCGCGATGAAGTTCATAAAATGCTTCAAGAACGCGGTATTGGCGCTATGCTTTATTATCCTATTCCGCTTCACCTGCAAAAAGTTCATGAATACTTAGGTGTCGGCAAGGGTTCTCTCCCTGTTTCAGAAAAGAATACGGAAATGGTTATATCACTTCCAATGTTTCCTGAATTGACAGAAGAAGAACAAAGAACAGTCGCTTCAACTTTGATTGACTGTATTGAAAAATCAAAGTCAAAAGCTGCAGTATAAAATTTTTGGATACCGTAAAAATAAAAAGGCGACTCATTTATCGGGTCGTCTTTTTTTATGCCGTAAATATTTTTGTAGCAGTTTCAGGTGCTCTAAAGAACGGGTTTAGCCCGACATTATTCCCGCCGTCATTGAATGCAATATCAAAATTTCTTGAATCGAATTTAGTTGTAGTGTGCTGAGCCGTAATCCCTAAAAATTGTGTCTGGTTGCCGAGCCTGCTGGCTTTTGCATAATCATATCCTTCAATATTTTGAAGTGTTATTTTTTCAACGGCAGCAGTTGAAGCGGGTTGTACACCCGATATTGCTTCTATTCCGTTTAATCCGCCCTGTCCGTTTGCCATTGTAACCTCTTTTTATGCAAATAAATTTAATGTTCTTGTAACTTCTGTAATCATTCCGGATTCGTCCCGTGTATATTGCGTCGGAGCTTCTCCGTTTACCTGCCCCACATATCCTAATGTCGGCTGCTGCCATAGTCCCATGCTTCTGGTATTAGCAAATGGATTTTCTCCGCCGGCATCAGAAACTGCTATATGGTTTTTAGTGTCTGTATATAGTTTTACAGCATCTACGGGGTTAAAATATTTTCTTGATACTGCATCTATTTTGTCCAAAGTACTCATAATTGATATTTCCTATTAAATACGTTATATATATAAAGTATATAACTATAAAAAAATTGCTTTTTTAAAAACTATCCCTTAATATAAATTAACATATTTAATTGCATTATTTTATACCCATAAAAACATGAAAAATAACATATTGTTAAGTTTTGTAAAGTGTAAATTCTACACTATATAAGCTTTTTCGGAAATCCTTTAAAAAATATTAATTCATTCTATTGACATTTAAAATCTTATATGTAATAATAATTACATAAGATTTAAGTGTAGTCGAAACACTAAATATAAATAGTTCATTAACCCCAAAAACATATAAACTCCTAAATAATAAACACTAAAAGAGACCATTAGGATGCAGAAAACGACCCACTCAGTAATGAGTGGTTTTTTTTATGCATAAGATATGTTATCGGCAACTAAAAAGAAACTAATCGTACTTTCTTTGCCTCCGGCGGGTCTTCCAGACAGGGGCACTTTTGGTGGCAAAAGTGCCTCAAAACCAGCGGCACGCT
>CALURE010000116.1 GCA_944323095.1 Candidatus Gastranaerophilales bacterium | reverse complement strand
AGCGAGTTCACTCGTTTTAGGTTGAGCGTTACAATTAATTAATGAGCGAAATGTCGGTCGAGAGTTTCTTTGCGGTACTTTCTTGTCGGTACAAGAAAGTACCAACAAGGTCTCTTTAGTAAGTTGTTGCATTTCCTATAATATTTTTTATGTAAATTAATTTATTCTGATTTTATTCAGAATTTGTTCAAACACTTCTGATTTAAGATTATTTATTGACAAAATTTCAAAACATTCATCAAGCAGTTTGTTTAAATCTTCTTTAGATTTATCAAGTCCGTAAAGGCTTGTATACGTTAATTTCCCTTCTTCTTTATCTTTGCCGAGAGTTTTTCCCATTTCTTCAAAAGTAGAAGTTTCATCTAAAATGTCATCGGCTATTTGAAATGCAACTCCGAGCTTTTGCCCGAATTCCGTTATTTGTTCAAGCTGTTCATCTGTAGCATCGGCAATTATTGCCCCTGTTCGCAGTGCAAGTTTAAAAAGATCAGCTGTTTTGTGTGTATGAATATATTCCAAGATTTCAGGAAGTTGTTCATCATCAGTATCAAAGGAGCCGGCTTGAGAAAATTTTTCGCTTTCAATATCAACAACCTGTCCGGCAATTACTCCATAAGCTCCTGCAGCTTGGAAATATTCTTCCATAATTTTAATTAATTTTTCGGCTCCGAGATTTTTAGAGTGTTTTAATATAGTTTGCGGTGCAAAAGTTAACAGAGCATCACCTGCAAGAACTGCATGTGCTTCTCCAAATACCATATGATTTGTGAGCTGGCCGCGTCTGTACATATCGTTATCCATACATGGAAGATCGTCATGTATAAGGGTTTGAGCGTGAAGCATTTCTATTGCACAGGCTGTCGGAATTGCATCTTCATAATTCCCGCCGAGCATACGGCAGGCTTCAAGACACATAACAGGTCTTAAACGTTTTCCCGGTAGTGTTACCGTGTATTTCATTGATTTAAAAATCTTATGCGGGTAACATACAGGCATATATTCATCGAGTTTTTTATCAATAAGTTCAATGTAATCATTCATTTTCATATTCAATACCTTTATAAATGTTTTGTTTTAAAGTGTTTCTGGCGCTTTGCCGTTTCTTTTCGCTGATTTTTGCAATGTGTTTGTTATGAACAAATTTTTTTGAATTTTCTTGTTTTTTACCTTCGTATTTTATGCGTTCTTTGTATTCTGCTGCTTCTTCAATAAATGCGAGATAGCTTTCATAGCGTGATGCATCAATTTTATCAATGTTATTTAAGACATTACAGCCGTCTTCATTTATATGAAGGCAGTCCGAGTATTTACATTCATCTCTGAATTTGGCGATATCATCAAAAAGCAAATCTACATCGGCAGGCATTATAAAATCAAATTTTACGTTGCTGAACCCGGGTGTGTCAACAATTCTTGATGTATCGTTAATTTTTATAATCTCGCAATGTCTTGTTGTATGTGTGCCGCGTTGAGTTTTTTCGCTGACTTCTTTTGTTCTCAAATTAAGGTTTGGATTAATTGCATTTACAAGGCTTGATTTCCCGACACCGGAATTTCCGCATAAAACGCTTGTTTTGCCTTCCAGAAGTTTCTCAAAATTTTTAATTCCTTTATGTTCAGTCGCGGAGGTGTAAACTATTTTATAGTCTAAAAGCCCATAAATTTTTTTTATTTTTTCTTTAAGATGTTTATCCCATTTCAAATCTTCTTTATTAAAACAAAGAACAGCCGGAATATTATAATATTTTGCAAGCGAAATATAGCGGTTTAATTGATGAAGGTCTAAATCAGGCTCTTTGAGAGCTGAAACAATAATAATTTGATCAATATTCGCGACACTCGGGCGTTTTATAAAATTTTTCCGCTGGATAATTTTTGTAATTATGCCGTTTTCAAACTCGACAAAATCTCCAACGAGAATTTTTTCTTTCTGCTTTTTTAAAACTTCTCGAATCTTACACTCGTAATATTTTTGTCCGTCATCAATGTAATAAAAATCGGAATGAATTTTATAAATTTGTCCTTCTGCCATTACAGAATTATTTTAGCATAAAAAAGTTTTATTCTTCACCTTCCTGATAATTTTCATATTCAAGCTTATCGCTGTTCAGGAATTTTAAAGCACCTTTTGTACCTATATACTGCGGATAAACTCCTATATCCCATGTATCTGCGTCCAGTTGGTTAGGACCTTTAGCTCCGTTTACATCAATAATTATGTGTCCGCAGCGTGTTTCTGGATTATTAATTACTATATTATTTCCGTTTCCATCTTTCACAGGGTTGCCTTTGTCATCTACTTTGTTATAAGAATGAACCCAGTTACAATCACCGTTATGATTGAATGTATTGAGCATAACAACGCTTCCGTCACTTAAAACCGCAGAGCTTTTTTTAGTCAGATCCTGATAAACTGTTTTCCCGTTTCGATAAGTTTTTTTACTATATTTTGTTTTCCATTTCCAGCATCCGCCTTGATTCTCTTTACAAATTTTGACCATCTTCAAATCTTTTGACAAAATATCAATAATTTCATCATTAGTATGTGCGCTGTTAAATAAATCCCCGTAAGAATCATATCCATTGCGGCTTTTGCTTAGCATTAACGCATTAGATAATAAAGAATAAGAATTTTTAGCCTGATTAACCAGAACTTTATTCTTATAATTAGCAATTAGTGTCGGCATAGTCATCGCCGCAACAATCCCGATAATTCCTAATGTGATTAAAACTTCTGCTAATGTAAACGCAGCTTTACGGATATTGTCAAAGTGGGTTACGTGTGTAGCACTCTCGGTCAGAGTGAATACGGTGCACCGAATATTGTCGTAAGTATCTACGTGAGTAGCATCTATATTGAGAGTAAAATTATGTTTCATATTTTTCACTTTATGTAATAATATTGCTGATATAAATATAATATTGAAATATGCAATAAATATTACAATATTTGAATACTTATGTCAGTACCTTATACTTTTGCTATATGGATATAACAGACTGGAATAATGACGAAATAATGAGACTTGTTATGGCAAAAGGACGAGTAACTCAAAAGGTATTATTGGATGCTTTAAAAGTTCACGGCGGTAAAGAGATCCCACAGAGTACTTTTTCATGTAAAATTCGCCGAAACGGTTTAAAACTTGCCGAATTTCAGCAGATTTGCAAAATCCTCGGATATTCTGTTAATATCAACCGGATTGAGAAGTGATATTATAAAGACTTAATACAGAAGTCTAGGAAGTCACTCATATTTGTTATTGTTGTATTTTTTATTAGATTCTCATTTAATTTTTTGATTTGATCAATGTCCTTCATATCTCCGTTTGAATTAATAGGAAATATTTTAAAGTAATCTTTTTTTGCCTTAACTTCAACTCCGATTTTTGACATAACATCTTCAAGATTGTTGATATTGTAAATAGGATGAATATAATTGTAAGCCCAGTGTTGTTTAAACATCGTTTTATCTATATAACTATTTTTTTGATTTTCAGTGCAGTCATCAGTATCCATTATAGTGAAAATTTTAAAATCTTCAGGAAGATTTTTTATATATAAGGGTAATTTGTCAGCAAATTTTCGTAAAAAATCATTTAAAGATTTGTATTCACCTCTTTTTAAAAATTTAAGAAGACTTGTTATTTGAATTGATGATGCCCCATTTTTTTCTGAAGCAATATGAATGTTTAGCCTGAGATTCGATTTTATATATTCACAGATTATTTTTTCAGACTTGCCATGGACAATTACAATTGCTTTTAAATAAGAATTATTACCTTTCATATTACTCCTTTGAAATTTCTGTAAATTCATCAAAGTCAATACTCATAGGATTTGGTGTACCTCCATAGACTCCGTTAAGATAACGTCTTCTTATATTAAGATTAGGATGTATACGTTTGCCATCTAGTTCTGTTATAGGTGTTAATTTTTTATTTGCAAGAGAATCTATTTTAAATGTATAGACACTATCTTTAGGCAAATCAGCTTCTAAAAGATAGGTGTTATGCGTTGTGAGGATAAGTTGTCCTTTTATAGATGTGTATATATTTTCTATTATATTTTTAACCAAAATATCATGTATGCCAGAGTCAAATTCATCAACGATTGCGATTGAACCTGAAACACAACCGATTAAGAATGGAAATAGTTGCAGCAATTTTTGAGTTCCTGTTGATTCATTATCAAAGCTTATTTCAATCAAGTCATTATAAATTAACTTTTTTACATAAAGTTTATACTTTATTTTTTGTTTCTGATTTTCTTTTTTATAATAAACCTTTTTTATATCCGAATATATGCTGGTAAAGAATTCATTTAATATTTTTTCCGTTGTCGCTAACTTCTGTTCTTCTTTTTTATTTATTGTTCCTTTTTTCAATTCAGGAATTTTAAGTATATTGTCAGAAAGACCAACTTTTCCTCTGATAGAAGAGTTTGCATTTACCTGTATAAATATGCTGTCTAAAAATTCAACCACATCCAATAGGTTTTCATTAATATTCTCATTTATGAATTCTTTCCGTTTATCAGAAATTTCATAGTTTAATATTGACATAAATGAATGCTTGCCAAAGTATTTTTCAGATAGGTCTTTGAGTTCGTTGTAATAACTTTTTTTGTTTATTATATTTTCGTTAATTTTGATATTGTTATTATCTATTTCAAAAAAAGTTGCAGATTTTTTGTTGTACACAAAATCAAGCTTTTCATAAACAATTTTTTCATTATCTGTTTCAATCTTATATACTCCATTTTTATCATTAATCCTGAAACCGAATTCAAGTACCATATTATCTTTAGAGCCAATAGTTTTAGATTCTTTTATGATACTTTCTGTTTCTTTAAAATCTCCTTTTATAATATTAATAAATTTTTCTAAAGGAATTTTTTCTTTCAATTCTGTTGTCATATCTTCCGTAATTTTATCTAAAAATTCTTTATTGGATTTTGTTCTTATTATTTCTGATAAAGTGAAAAACGATGTTGCTAAATTAGATTTTCCAGCACCATTTTCACCGTATATCAGTACTAATTTTCTTGGTGTATCTTTTTTTTCGGTAAAATCAACTTCAAGATCAACCAACGATTTGTAGTTTTTTAATTTTATATATCTAAACATTTAACATAATCTCCTTATTATGATATTATATCATAATATTTGAGATTTGTATATAAATAATTTAGTTAATTTTTTAATTTTTGTAATATTTTATAACAAAAATATAAAATATTCTATTGCTGTTTTACAAAATCAGGAACTCTGTTTTTGGCCTTTTGCATCATCAAATATTGTTCTTTTAATTTCGCTTTTTCTTCGG